>JAFIEW010000148.1 GCA_020832375.1 Cyclobacteriaceae bacterium | reverse complement strand
CGCTTTGCCGCCTCGAATCTGCAGTACTTGGGACTTTTTAAGCAAGCCCTAAATAGCCGCACCCCACATTAATAAATAGGATTAAAAGATCATTTCCACCATTCACCTTCCTTATAGGTGATCATTAAACCCAGAATATGCATTAGAAATGCTATTCCGAGAGCAAACTGCTTCAAAATCAATCGCTTTGCTGTATTTATCGCCTTCACCAGAGAGGTGCTATACCTCAGTCGCTAAATACTTGATTTTATTGCATTTTGTACTCTCATTACGAATACAAATGCATAATCCGAGTTAAATCTATCACGGTAGTTGATAAATATGCGATTTTATAGGAATAGATCATGTTCTCACTGTAACTTTACCGTGTAAACATTTGTATCTAGTTCATGTTAAAAAACCTACCTCACTTTCCCATTACCGAAGTTATTGCTGAGATATGTGGCCATTTTGAAAATCATTCAGGCTTGGTACTACATGCTCCGCCGGGCGCAGGAAAAAGCACACTACTCCCGCTATACTTACTTGAGCACGCTGAGTCGCTTGGAGGGAAGATATTACTTTTAGAGCCCCGTCGCTTGGCTGCAAAAGGCATTGCATCACGCCTAGCGGAGCTTATCAATGAGCCCGTAGGTCAAAGGATAGGATATCAAATTCGATTTGACAGAAAAATAAGCAATCAAACGCAAATTGAGGTGATTACTGAAGGCATTCTAACTCAGCGTTTGCAATCCGACAGTGCACTTGAGGGTATATCCTATGTCATCTTTGATGAATTTCATGAGCGAAGTATCCATACAGATTTAGCATTAAGCTTATGCCTAGAAGTACAAAAAGTTTTACGACCTGACTTGAGAATTCTTATCATGTCGGCAACTTTAGATAGTGAATCTCTATCCAACAAGCTAGGCTATCAACTGATTAGGTCTTTAGGTAGACAATACCCTATTGAGATCATTTACGACAATGATCAAAAAGTTCATGATCCCTACCAACTAGGAGAAAGAGTGGCCTCTAAGCTGGTAAAAATCTGTAAAGAGATACACTCGACCAATATTTTGGTATTTTTACCGGGCCAAGGAGAGATCATGCAATGTTTGAAATCAGCATCTCATCATCTTCCTGATTATCAGTTTTTCCCATTATATGGCAGCCTACCCTATTCACAGCAGCGGCGTGCGATTATCCCCTCATCCCCCAATGAAAAAAATAGAATTATACTTGCTACCAATATCGCAGAGACGAGTTTAACGATTGAAGGGATAGACGTAGTGGTAGATTCTGGTTTTTCAAGAGAAGCGGTATTTGATTCATCCAGTGGCTTCACCAGATTAGAGACAATGCCAATTACTCGCGACCGTGCCGACCAAAGAGCGGGTAGAGCGGGGAGGCTAGGTCCAGGCAGGGCCTATCGACTTTGGTCGAGAGCTACTGATGCACAATTGATAGAACACCAAGAAGCGGAAGTTTTACGGTCAGACCTTGCCTCATTGGTACTTTCTCTCGCGCTCTGGGGTATTAGTGATCCTGAAGAGAGTTTTTGGCCTGACCCATTGCCGAAAAAACACTTCTTTGATGCGGTACAACTACTAGAGGATTTGGAAGCACTTGAAGAATCGAAGATTACTACTCACGGCAAAGAACTTGCAAAAATACCAGCACACCCAAGGATAGCTCATCTTCTGATCAAAGCAGATGAAATAGGTCTTGGCCATTTGGCGGCGGATCTGGCAGCACTTCTTGAAGAAAAAGATCCTCTTGACCAAAAGGCAGGTATAGACATATCATTAAGAGTAGACGCGCTACAAAGAGCAAGGTACTCAAAAAGCCAAGGAAAATGGACCAACCTTTTGAAACTTGCCGATCAACATCTGAAAAACTTGGGGTTAGAAAAGCAAAAATATAATGCGGCTCCGCAGGAAATTGGATGCTTGCTCAGCTATGCTTACCCAGAAAGAATAGCTAGCGCTAGACCGGGAAATCAAGCTACCTTCCAACTTTCTAATGGTGAAATCGCACAGATGCATTATCAAGAACCAATGGCAGATGAGGCATGGATCGTTGTATCCAATTTACAGCAGTCAGGAAAGATGGCCAAAATTCGGCTAGCGGCCCCCCTTGACCCTACAGATTTAAAAGATCGGGTTAAGATAAAAAGAAAAATCGAATGGGATAAAAAACTAGACAAACTGACAGCTAGAAAAGAGTGGCGAATTGGTGGTTTGATTTTACAGTCAGTGAATATTAAGGAAATTGAAATTGAAGAAAAAACAGCCGCTTTACTGGAAGCCATAGAGAAGTACGGAGAAAATCTATTGGACTTTTCGGGTAAAACTGCACAACTTCAAAATAGGGTCGCAAGCCTAAAAACTTGGTTTCCGAGCGAATATGAATGGCCGAATTTAAATTCTGATGCGCTCATAAAAAGTGCTGCATCATGGCTCTCACCGTACTTGCTGGATTGCAACACGAAAGAAGATCTGAAAGCACTACCCCTTCATGAAATCATATGGCATAGTCTATCTATTACTGCTCAAGAAAATATTGAGCGATTAGCACCCGCAACCATCAAGGTGCCAAGCGGGTCAGAAATAATGATCAACTATCAGAATGATGGTGAGAAACCAAGACTTTCAGTTCGAATACAAGAGCTTTTTGGCATGCTGGAAATACCGAAGATTGCGGATGGTAAAATAAGCTTATTGATTGAATTACTCTCCCCCGCTTTTAAACCGGTACAGCTTACTCAAGATTTAGAAAGTTTTTGGACTAACACTTACTTTGAATTGAGAAAAGAGCTAAAGCGAAAGTATCCAAAGCATGATTGGCCAGAGAACCCACTAGAAGCACAAGCAATTCGAGGACCTAAAAAAAAGAAATAAAGCTCGTAAGGGTATCATCATTAGGTCTGAAAAATGTGAGTGAAATAGATTGGCTTTTAGAAGATGAATAGAGTTTGCTTAAAAAGTCCCAATTACAATAGGTTCGAGGCAGCACAAGCTTCGCTTGTCTTATTTGATGGAAAAAAATGATATGTTTCAAGAAGCTTATTTTCAAATACCACTTACGAATCACGGTAATGCTTAGGGATAAGCTACAAAATGTCCATCTCAGACATTTTGGTGCAAGCATTTTTACTACTTTTGAATAAAAACTGTGCACTCAAATAAATAAAGTTTAGACTTTATGGTTTATTTATCAACAATTTAGCTGTTTTAAAGCAGACTCTAAATAGCATCGGCGAAAAATGAATAGGCCATTGTTACATTGAGCCTTAAGGCCGTCTTCTCAGTTTTTCTGTATTTGGAGGTTGTTGACCAATACCTGGATTTTGTATTTTGTAAAATGGCTGTGCTCTGTATGCCCTATTGGTGTGGGTATGCTTTTTTCTCGCTTGACAAGCTTTTTTTCTGCAAAGCGGGATTTCAGGATTATTGAAGCTAATACCGAAAGTCAGGAAAATACCTGTTTGTGAAAAATCAAAAGCTGAAATTCTATCTTCATTCCCTACAAAGGTAGCATAAGAGTTAAACTCTATTGATGGCCTCAAATATGCTCTCAAGTATTCAGAGAAATGCCATTCTACGGGAAATCCAAAATTAATATAAAAGCCACTACTTCCCTGATGATCACCCAGCCAGCTCATACTACCCATTTGAATATCTGTGGCAAATCCTAACTGACCGTACTGCAACCAAGTAGCACCAGCGGTAAAAAAATAGCGTAGCCTTGATGCCCGAACAGTAGACGACCGAAGTTCCAGTTCACTAATTTCGTAGGGATTCATTCCGAATCGCTCAAAGCCAATTCCGCCACCAATACGATAACGATCGTACCAGCCTTGAAGAATTAACTGAATTGGCATAGATCGATGCACTGCACGAAAAGGATCGAAACTTACTGTGTCGTTTTCCATGACCTGATTAAAACGATCAGCAGCTACGACACTGGGTGAATAAGCCCACCCGCTATAAATTGATCCATCATCTAAAATGGCGAGTTCCCCATCTGCATTCGAAAAAAGTGCTCTATTATTTCTATCGAAATCCTCTATAATTACACCTGGGCCTATTTGAAAGTCAGCTCTTAGCTTTGCCAATCCTAATCTTAGCCAGTTTTTCCTGAGTCGAATATCACCTTGATTATCAAAATTCCATCCAGCTTGAGCATATGCACTTTGCGCACCTATAGCTATTAGCAAAAAAGTAATTAGTGCAAGTATTCTGTGGCTCAAAGTAATTTTATTATTAAGAGATAATGATAATTTCACTATCAAAATTAAACTTTATTCATCACTTATAAAATTTTGAGCGCTCGAAATCCACAACTTAGTTAAACAAGGTATTTTTTGATCTATCTATAAGAATTAATTTTGGCAAAACTCAATTTTATTGATCAAAAATCATAAACTTCGCATAATGTTACCAACTTTCATGAAACGCCTCGTAAACCTTCGAAATTAATTAGAAATATTTGGCCAACTTAAGTTGTAACTAACTGAGAAGTAAAACTTGTTAATGATACGATCATGAGTAAAGCGTTTCTTTTATGGCATTTATTTCATCGATATTGACCGTATGACCCATTCCCTTATAGATTCTCATATCTACTTGAGCACCTCTATTTTCAAATAGACTAGCGCTTTCTCTAACCCTAGCTTCCGGAATATGAAAATCTACATCACTACAGCCTAAAAATACGCTAGTCTCAGCCAATTTCCCATGATAAATTTCAGGTTGAATCATTGGACCAATTAGTCCACCACTTAAAGCAAAAACACCACCTAAGCCCTCAGAATATCTTGCAGCATATTCTAAGGATAGACAAGCACCTTGAGAAAAACCTAATATATAAATCTGATCATCGGAAAAGCCTTCAGATCGTAGTTGGTCTACTAGTTCGCCGATTTTGGATAAACCACTATCTAATCCGGGTTGATTTTTATCCTTCTCTTCCATAAAACCATAAGGGTACCAAGTATTTCCCTCGGCTTGGGGAGCAAGGCAATACAGTTCATTTCGAGGATCTATTTCATTGGCTAACTCTAAAATACTAGCTGCAGTGGCTCCTCTGCCATGCACTAATATCATCGCTTTATTTGCCTTCTGTTTATCGCCTCTACTAAGAGTAGAGGAATGCTGATGTATATTCATTTTTCTTTATTTTGAAATTTAAGTAAGATGAGATAATCAACTAAGCGATTATCCTTCCATAATGTAAAAACTGTGCTATCTCGCTGGGTTGAAAGTGATTTTTTAAAAAACAACCCGCCAACTCCTATTGAAAACCTAGAGCTGGAGGGTAGTTAAATTAATAAATCACTTGCTGTGTAATAAACCACCAATAGTACTTTTAATAAAAGCTAGAGACCAAAAGGTGTCGTATTATGCTATACTTTGAAAGCCGCATAATTTAGCTTCAAAGGAGGTAAATGTTGTTCTATTTCTGACCTTCTACCCTCATACCATTCTGGCAGCATGAGCGACTCACCCAAAGATTCATTTGACTCATCCACACCAAAACCGGGAGGCCGTGTCGCAATTTCAAAAAGGATACCCGATGGTTCTCTAAAATAAATTGATTTGAAGTAATTTCTATCTCTCACCTCAGTAACCTGTAGTCCTGCATTTTGTAATTGTCGTTGAATCTCTAATTGTTCCTTCTCAGTATCTACAGCAAAGGCAATGTGGTGAACAATGCCAGCGCCTTGACGACCAGGAATAGCAGTCTTATCAATTTCCAAATCAATAATAGGTGCCTCTGTTTCCTCTATAGCATTTAACCTCACTCGATTACCTTCTTCCTCCTTAATGGCATACCCCATCAATTGAGTGAGCAAGGCAATTGTAGCCTCTGGTCTTGAAATTTTCAATTGAGCACCAGCAAAGCCCTTTATAGCATAATCTTCAGGTACTACCCCACCATATCCTAAACGTTTGTCGCTCTTTGGATTCACAAAAAGCAATTCCATTTGTAATCCTTCCCTATCTGCAAAAGCAATTCTAGATTGTCCGTACAACTCGGAAACACCATCATTTTTGACTTGATATTCATTAAGTCGTTTTAACCAAAACTCTTCGCTTCCCTCATTTACTGCATAGTAGGTACTGCTCATCATCCCACTACCTAACTTCCCTACCTTAGCTCCTTCCCACGGAAAGAAAGTCATAATTCCTCCTGGACTACCTACAGCATCACCATAATATAGATGATAGGTATATGGATCATCAAAATTGATGGTCTTCTTCACCATTCGCATACCTAAAATGCCAGAATTAAAGTCGAAGTTGTTTTGGGTATTACCTGCAATCACAGTAATGTGATGTATACCTCTGATAAGTTGTGCCATAGCTTTTATAATAAATAATTCGTTTCCGTAGTAACGGAATTAAAAAATCAATGTTTAAACATTAATTAAAAAATAAGCAATTATTTTTCCAAGCTAGTGCTTGCTTAAAAAGGCCCCAAGTATTGCAGATTCGAGGCGACACAAGCTTCGCTTGTTTTAATTGCTGAAAAAAAATGATAAATATCAAGAAACTTATTTTAAGCTTTTAATCTTTTTTCAAATAAATACCACTTACAATTTACGATAATACTCAGGCCTAAGCTACAAAATGTCGATCTCAGACATTTTCGTGCAAGCATTTTCATTTCTTTTGAATAAAGATTGTGCACTTAGATAAATAAAGGATAGCTCTTATTATTTATTTATCAACAATTTAGCTGTTTTTAAGCATGCCCTAAATAAATATCTAACAGCCTTTTCAAAATAGAGATTTTAAAAAGAATCTAATATATGCTTTAACCGCATTGACACTTTATAGTCAAATCTATGTTTTAGCAGAAAAAACAATAACTATCTTCCATCAAGCAATTAACAAAAGCTGGTTATTATATTTAATATACAGATAAAATATAGAGCCTTCAATTCTCTTAGAAAGTATGTTTAATTCAGGTCAAGGTAATATTTCTATAATTTCACCACACTACCGTCAGCGCTCTATTAGTGATGCTTGACTTAATAGCGGGGTAAATAATGGGTGAACTTAAGGCCAGGTAATCCAACCTTAACTACGCTTAAATAATGGATAATGTGAACACAAAAAGCCACCCAGCTTACACAATACCTATCCGCCAAAATAACCTAGCAAAATTTATATACGACCGCCTTCGGGGTCGTCACCTCATCTTTGGTATGCGGCTATAAATGTATGATCCCTTGGAGATCGAAAGCTTTTCCAGCTCAAAGTGCAGTCTTGTAGAGTGGCTAAGAAATCAGAATTTCTTGGATTGGCTGTAACCCAATGACATTGGGAAAGGTATTAAATTTTTTAACATCTATTTGTTCAAAACAGTTTACTGTTTACAGCTTACCGATAGAGCATAAAAAAGCCTCTCAGTTTTCACTAAGAGGCTTGTATAAAGTCAGGCGACGACCTACTCTCCCATGTTTTACCATAGTACCATCGGCGCTCTGTTTGTGATGCTTAACTTAACAGCGCCAATCCGAGATGTACCATTTCCTTTTCAGCTTACTGATAACAGCTCACTGTGGATCAAGCAATTTTTCTGGGGATTAATTAAGTTATTAATATCTTTACCTTAAA
>JAFIEW010000147.1 GCA_020832375.1 Cyclobacteriaceae bacterium | reverse complement strand
CTTTTAAAACTTAGTACTTCCTTTGAAATTTAAGATGCAAACAAGCGGATATGCAAAAAATATTATGTGTGACCAGCAAAATACACCTAACAAGAAAGGCGATCATAATTAAGATACTTATAATTCCGAAAGACAATTTTCCAACTTTTCCTTTGTAAGTGGCTTGAGTATAAAACCCTTAACCAGATCGTATTTCTCAGCACGCATCTGATCTCTCTTATCGACTGACGAGGTGAGAATCACGGTATTTAGAGGAATGTTGTTCTGTTGTAATTGCTCTAAAAAACCCCAACCATCTAACACCGGCATATTCAGATCCAAAAATAACAATTTAGATGAATTCAACTTTTCACCCATGATTACTTCTATTGCTTTTTGCGGATCGTAAAAACTTCTAACTTCTATTTGAGGGTTCACTCTATGAATAATCAATGAATTGATTTTATTGTTTAAAGGATCGTCATCGACTAATATAAGCTCTAAAGACATAGGTAGTTTTGATATGTTGAAAATCTAAAATTATAAATTTTAATGAAACTCCCCTAAAGCTTATTAAATAAATTAAGCATGACACCTAAAAAACCGTGCAAAGTTGACAGAATGACAATTAAGAGATAACAAAAAAGACAGCCGCAGCTGTCTTTTTTGTTATCTCTTATAAAATAGGTCTTTATAAAATTTAAAACCTTGACCTTTCATTTTATCGTCTACTCTTGTAAAGTTCAAAACGATCCGGCACATGCTGTCTAGGCCAATAATTATTGGTTTCATCAACATCTGCAGTTTCACGATATGGATCTAACACAATTTGTTTAATCTCTTTTTCCCTTGGGAAAACCTTACTGATTTTCTTTTCATTTTTTCTCCAAATCTCAGCAGGGATTCTAACTTCCTCTGTGGACCCATCAGTATAGGTAAATTCTAGAATTATAGGCATTAGCATACCCCCAACATTTTCAAAGTCAATTTGATAGAAATGATACCCTTTATCAAATAAAGCCTTTTCAGCAGGGCTTAAATTAGCTTTAAAGGTTTTATGAGCTTTTTTATCATCGGCAGAGATATCAAACCTTGATTTGGTATTATGAATATCAATAAGATCCTTATTTGCTTCTAGTGCAGTTTGCGGTATATCAGTGCGGTTTCGTGTTCTTGCAATATGATCCATATTGCGTTCATAATCTTCCCGATCGCGCTTTGCTTGAGCGTCTGGATCACCATCATCTAGTTTATACCAATCTACATTCTCAATGGCAATATCAACATGCTCGGTGGTATAATACCATCCTTTCCAATACCAGTCGAGATCTACACCTGAAGCGTCTTCCATTGTTCTGAAAAAGTCTGCTGGCGTGGGATGCTTAAAAGCCCATCGTCGAGAATACTCCTTAAAAGCATAATCAAATAGCTCTCTTCCCATTATCGTTTCTCTTAAAATATTAAGTCCTGTGGCCGCTTTGCTGTAGGCATTGGCTCCTAGATTAACAATATTTTCAGAGTTGGACATGATAGGTTCTTGCAAATCTTTACTACTTCGCATGTAAGGTACGATCATATGAGCGGGCCCTCTTCTGTGTGGCCAATCTCTATCCCACTCCTGCTCTGCCAAGAATTGTACAAAGGTATTAAGACCTTCATCCATCCATGTCCACTGCCGCTCATCGCTATTAATGATCATAGGGAAGAAGTTATGTCCTACCTCATGAATGATCACCCCTATCATACCATATTTAATTCTTTCGCTGTAGTTACCATCTTTATCCGGACGACCGAAATTAAAACAGATCATCGGATACTCCATGCCTATTGCATCGGCATGAACGGAAATCGCAACAGGGTAAGGATAGTCTATCGTGTGCTTAGAATAAACCCGAAGGGTATGGGCAACCGCCTCAGTAGAATATTGCTCCCACAAAGGATTTCCTTCTTTAGGGTAGTATGACATCGCCATGATGTTTTTCCCACCAATTTCAACACCCATAGCATCCCAAATAAATTTTCTTGATGATGCGAATGCAAAGTCACGGACATCCTGTGCATGATACTCCCAAGTTTTTTTGGTCTTAGCACGAGACTTTTCATTTTTCTTGGCCTCCTTTTCGCTCACAATTATCACAGGCTTGGTAGCGGTTTTAGCCTTCTCGTATAGATCGATTTGCTCTTTTGTCAAAACCTCTTCAGCATTTTGAAGCTCACCAGTAGATGCCACCATATGGTCTGAAGGAACAGTGATCTTGACCTTATAATCTCCAAATGGTAAAGCGAATTCACCCGCACCTAGGAATTGCTTGTTTTGCCATCCTTCATTATCGCTGTAAACGGCCATGCGAGGAAAAAACTGAGCAATGGTATAAAGATAGTTATCATCTTCTTCGAAGTATTCATATCCTGAGCGACCACCAATGGCCATACGGTCGTTGATATTGTAGTACCACCCTATTTTAATATCAATTTGCTCTCCTTCTTTCAAAGGCTCCTCCAAATCGATACGCATCATGGTTTTATTGACAGTATAATTAAATGGCTGATCGTTGGCTGTGTTGACATATCTTAATTTAAAACCACCATCAAAAACAGGGTCAAGCATTCTTTCGATTTGACGTGCTGACATTTGTGGAGTAATGCGAGAAGTAGCTGTTTTATAGGTGTCGCTATCTTTCGCTCTCATGTTTTGATCCAATTGTACCCAAAGGTAGGTCAAAGGATCAGGTGAATTATTAAAATAAGTGATGGTCTGCTTGCCTTCTATGGATTGGTTGTCATCATTAAGCTCAACTTCGATTTCATAGTCGGCTCTTTGCTGCCAGTATAAATGGCCGGGCGCCCCAGAGGCTGTCCTGTATACATTAGGGGTCGGCAATAGGGTTCCCATTTGCTCAAATTTGATAGCATGGTTTCTATCAAAGTCACTATGCTTTGGCACATATTGTGCAAACGCATGCTGATACAAGCTAAAGAAAAGAACCAATGCTACTAATGGTAACTTTTTAATCATAATATTAGAATTGAAGTATGGTTATTCAAAAACGAATTTCAATATACGGGCGATAAAAGCGAATTGCAAACCGCTCGTCACTAATTCCCCCCCTCATCCCACGCAAAAAGAAAAACAAACTACCAAAATTTGGCTTCAATGGCTAGAACAATAGCAACCCCCATTACCGCTGATGAGATGACAAGATTCCAATCTCTCTTAGCAACGTTTCCAATACCGATAACCAGAGCACTTGTGATTAAAAAAACAACAACCACCACAATTTGCCCAACCTCAATACCTAAATTAAAAGCCAATAACTGATTGATAATTGAGGCTTCTTTTCCTAAAAGTGATCTTAGATCGTTGGAAAATGCAAGGCCATGAATCAAGCCAAAAAACAAGGCATAAAGGTAGTTAGCTTGAAAAAAAGAAGTTTTTAAACGTACTTTTGGCTTTTTCAATATATTGCTAATTGCCGTAAGAATAATGGTGATGGGGATGAGGAATTCAATATAATCACTACTGACCGTGAAATAATTGAGTGTCGATAAAATCAGCGTGACAGAATGACCAATAGTGAATGCGGTCACTAAAATGATGACATTTTTCCACTCGCTGATTTGATATACTGCACATAAGGCAATAATGAATAGGATGTGATCAAGACCTTCAATATCCAATATATGCGCCACTCCTAAATCGAAGTACATGCCAAATTGAGACATAAATTGATTTTAAATTACTTGTTAGAAATACTTGTTTCGGATTGTAATATTAAGCCTTTATCATGAGATTTGTAAATACATTTTGAGGAGTGGTCGACCCATGCAGTCGTCTTAGACGATTATCATTGCCTTCAAACAACTGATTATCAAAACTATGAATATAAGATACGGAACTTCACTTTTTTTCCTTTGTTGTTTAATGATGACCTTTGGATGGTCTAATGCACACCCCTTTTATGTATCTGTATATGAGTTTAAGTTTGAAAATAATCGTATAAACCTATCTGCAAGGATCTTTTACGATGACCTCGAACTCGCAATTAAACAATTTAGTAATGAAAAGGTGTCTCTTTTTGAGGAATCAGATTTAGAAAAACACCGCGACATAATAGCCAAGTACTTCAAAGAGCATTTAGAGCTAGAAATCAACGGTGAGATGTTGTCTTTTCAATACGTAGGGGCTGAGATAGAAGGTGAAGCATTATGGTGCTACCTAGAATCCTCTCCCACAACACGTCCTCAAAAAGTGTGGATTAGCAACCCCATGATGACTGAGGTTTACAGCACTCAAGCAAACCTCATCAATTTTGAACTTGACAAAAAAATCAAAAGCTTAAGACTTACCAAAGACCAACCAGAAGGACGACTTACATTTAAAAACTAAACACAATCTTCAGGTAGTCGATCAATATCTCCATTGGCAAGCGCCAGTTTTGAAAATTCACAAAAACGATTCATCTCACCTCTTTGAGCAAAAAGGCGGCTTAGATAAAGCGCTGATTTAGGACATTTTTCATCTAACTCTAGACTTTTAAGTAGCATCTCCTCCGCCTTTTGATCATTCCCTTGCTTCATTGCCAAAAGGCCTTGGTTACGTACTTGCCAAGGGTTATTACGTTTTATGCTCCTACTACGCCTTAGATAACTTTCGGCCTGCTCAAAATTGTCAGTCTTGATAAAATAATAAGCCATATTGTTGAGTAAATAAGCATCTCGTGGCCTAGCCTCCAAAGCGGCTTTTAGATCTGCCTCTGCCTTATCAAAAGACTCTGATTCAAGGGCAAGTAAGCCTCTGATAGTACGAAGCTCTATAAACGCAGCATCAATTTGCTCTGCTTTATCAATATAAATCTGTGCTTGCTCGTATTGAGACTGAAAATAATGGATATTGGCCAAATTAACCATTAACTCTATATTTTGTGGATCCATCTTTAGTGCCTTCTCAAAAGACGACCCCGCCTCATCATATCTTTTCAGGCCTGTCATCACTAGACCTTGATAGAATTGAAATTTAATTGAATCTTGCCAATTATCATCTAATTCGCTCAGATCGTCATAGGCACGATCATAACGCTCTGTAGAAAGGAAAACGTTGATTCGATTAAAACGAGCGTCGTCAAAATAAGGCGCAAATAAAAGCGCATTGGAATAAGACTCTATAGCGGCTATTGGATCACCACTTCTGTAATAAGCCAAGCCCATATTATTGTAAGCATGGTGGTAGCTACTATCTATTTTTAGCGCCTCTTGATAATATTGAATCGCCTTTCGGTACTGCTTATCGTCCAACTCCATATTGCCTTTTATGAGAAATTGGTCGCGTTTTGACGCTGTATTTCCACAAGCGGAAATCATCATCATTACTATCAAAAAGCCAGATAAACTTAAAACTAATCGCATGTTAGTTAATTAATTGAAAATTGAGGTGTGAAAATCGTAATAATTCTACGGTTGTAAACGCATTTAAGCACCATTTTTGTTAGAATTATCTGATAAAATTTAGAACTACATAATAAGAGACAGCTCTCAGGTCAAGGATGTATCAGAAAAATAAAAGGTGAGATAAGCCATAAAAAAAGCTGACGATGGCTCGACAGCTTTTTTATTATTTGGTTTAACCGACTCTTTCTAGAAACTCCTGCTTCAGGTCTTCAAGCTTTTGATCCATTTGAGCATTGGCAGTTTCGAAATCTTTTGGATCATCAAAAGGTAGCTTGGTGCTAATATAAAACTTGATTTTAGGCTCGGTCCCCGATGGTCTCGCTGAAATCTTAGTCCCCTCCTCAGTGATAAACTGAAGAACGTTTGAGCGATCAAGCTCCACTTTAGATTGTGTTTGATCCACCTTATCATAAGCCACTTGCTCTTGGTAGTCGATAACTTTCACCACCTTAGACCCACCAATTTCATCGATTGGGTCTTTCCTGAGTCGCTCCATTATTTGAGCAATCTCCTCGGCTCCCTTTTTACCCTTTTTCACAACAGATATCAAGCTCTCTTTATAAAATCCAACACGTGAATAAATTTCTACGAGTTTTTCAAAAATGGACAAGCCTTCTTCTTTCACCGCTGCAGCAATCTCAGCTAAAATCACACAAGAAGTCACAGCATCTTTATCTCTAACAAAATCGCCTATCAAGTAGCCGTAGCTTTCTTCACCACCCACCAAATACTTCTTCTTTCCTTCAAGATTTCTGATAATGGTTGCTATATTTTTGAATCCAGTTAGAGTATCGAAGCATTCGATTTCATAGTGAGCACAGATGTCATTGAGCAAGTTAGAGCTGACAATGGTTTTGACCACAAACTTATCGATACCGAGGTTGGCTCTTTCTTTGTTTTTACGAAGCATATAATCAAAAATGATTGCTCCTGTTTGGTTACCGTTGAGCAAGACATAATCACCCTTCAGGTCTTTCACTGCAATCCCCACTCGATCTCCATCAGGGTCGCATGCCATGACAAGCTCCGCATCTATTGATCTTGCTTTCTGGATAGCCATGTTCAAAGCTTCAGGCTCCTCAGGGTTGGGAGATACTACAGTAGGGAAATTACCATCGGGAATCATCTGCTCCTCTATAGTATGCACTTGTGTAAACCCTAATTTCTCTAAAGCTGCAGGCACTAACTTGTAAGAAGTACCATGAATGGGCGAAAAGACAATCGGAATGTTGCGATGCTTGCGGATTAATTCTGGTGCCAATGATTGATTGACCACCTGATCAAGGTATAAAGTGTCGATATCTTCACCTATCCAATGGATTAGTTCTGAGTTCTTCTCAAACTTCACCTCATCAGCACCTTTTATTTTCTGCACCTCCTCGATGATATTTTTATCATGCGGTGGGGTTACTTGAGCACCATCATCCCAATATGCCTTATAACCATTGTATTCCGGTGGATTATGACTTGCTGTTAGTACCACGCCGCTCTTACAGCCTAACTCGCGGATGGTGAAAGATAGTAAGGGTGTAGGCCTAAGGTCTTCATAAATATAGACTTCGATACCGTTGGCCGAAAAAACAGAAGCCACTACTTCCGCAAAGTCCTTGCTATTATGCCGGCAATCATAAGCAATTGCAACTTTGATAGGCTCATCAGGAAAACTTTTTAATAGATAGTTAGACAGTCCTTGTGTAGCAAAACCTAAAGTATACTGATTGATCCTGTTGGTACCTATGCCCATCACTCCTCTCATGCCGCCAGTTCCAAACTCAAGATCTTTATAAAAAGCATCATCTTTTTCAGCGTCCGACATTGCTCGAATAGCTTCTTTTGTTTGCTCATCAATTGATGGGTTCGATAGCCATGAATCTACCTTCTCTTTTACTCCTGTTGCCATATTTCTATTTTTTCAAAATTATTTGATTTGCTTGTCGATTTAACTCAAGTATTGCTTCACAACAACTAAAATTACAAATTAAATTAAAGATATGTAATATTCATGGAAATTCTCTTCTTTCCGATTAATCTTGGTCTAAAAAAACACTCCTAGCTCTCTCTCAACGCAATTGAAGTTCTTTTTTTCTTTTTTGCGTGGGATGAGGAACAAAGGAAATGAGGTGAATGCGCTAGGCTTTCTTCCCGAGCATTTATGGTTCAACCCGGATTATGTGTTAGGGTTCGTTATGAGAGCTAAAAATACAAGAAAAT
>JAFIEW010000146.1 GCA_020832375.1 Cyclobacteriaceae bacterium | reverse complement strand
TTGCAAAAGGTTTTGCAGCTATTGCAAAACTACTTTTCTATTTGGTGGTGATTGTTTTAATTATCGGTTTGATCAGTCAAGCTTTATAACAAGAACTTGAAGGAGGTAAATTAGCTAAAGATATTTATCTCCTTTTTCGTTTTTTACTGACTTGAGTATATCTCTAAACTCTGACTCTAAATTCCTAGGGCATACTAGTAATGTATTATCGCAATCTGCAATGAGGTGGTCTTCAATGCCATATAAAACGATTAACTTTTCTTTAGAACCTACTACCATATTGTTTTTAGAATGAAAGCTCATTACATTGCCTTCTATTACCTGTCCTTGATTGTCCTTACCTTTGAGTTGATAAACGGAATTCCAGCTACCCAAATCTGACCAACCAAAATCACCCAAAACCATGTATACGTCGGGCGACTTTTCTAGAATAGAATAATCAATACTAATGCCCTTAGACTGTGCGTATGCTTTTTTGACAAAATTATTCTCTCTTTCAGTATTATATGCTTGTCCGAAGTCTTCAAAAGCATCATTATATATGGGGTCGTATTGTTTAAAGGCATTGATGATCGCTTTTGATGACCAAATGAAGATACCTGCATTCCAAACAAAGTCACCACTTTCAATGAATTTTTCAGCTAGACTAATTTCGGGCTTTTCAGTGAAGGTTTTTACCTTTTTTACGGGCTCTAAAGTGTTTTGCAGATATTGAATGTATCCATAGCCCGTTTCAGGACGGGTAGCCTTTATTCCTAATGTAATAAGTCGTTTATCGTCAGTAGAGTTTAGGGCAACTTTTATGGTTTCGAAGAACTTCCTTTCGTTAAAGATCGCATGATCAGCTGGCGTTGCTACAATATTAGCATCAGGATCCAACTGATGAATTTTGTAGCTACCGTATGCTATGCAAGCTGCAGTATTTCTCCTGTAGGGTTCTAATAATATATTTTTATCCGGTAATGATGGTATTTGCTCTTTAATCCAGTCAGAATAGGCTTCATTTGTTATTACAAAAATTTTGTCAGCATCGATGATTTCCAAAAATCGGCTGTAAGTCATCTGCAATAACGACTCACCCGTTCCTAAGATATCTAAAAATTGCTTGGGTTTTTCTGTTTTACTCATGGGCCAAAAACGAGTTCCTGTCCCACCAGCCATTATTATTAAATATGTATTATCTTTCATTGAGCTACAATATTATTCAAAATAAAATAAGCCTAGGTAATTCATTGATAATTTAAAGACTGTCAGTCTATTAAATTGAAAATGGCAACTATAATCGACTTCTAGGATATAATCCGAAAAAATGCATTTTAATTGAGCTTTATCAAAGCTCAATTTCATCACCAAAGTGAATTTCACTAAACGATTCCTTCTTTCAACAAGTCATGAAGGTGTACGAAGCCTACAACTTTATGATTTTCTGTAACTATTAACTGGCTAATATTATTTTCCTTCATGATCTCTAGTGCTTTCAAAGCAAACTCTCCTTTTTTAATTGACTTGGGATGAGGGCTCATGATATCTTGGGCTTTTAACTGAATGAACTCAGTTCCTTTTTCCAACATTCTTCTTATGTCTCCATCTGTAATGATGCCTACTAATTTCCCATGCTCATTGATAACGGCCGTAGCTCCGATTCGTTTTTCTGAAATGCTAATGATAGCTTCTTTTACAGAGTCCATAGTAGTTACTACGGGGCATTCATTATTGATGTAAAGATCATCCACTTTTAGATATAACTGTTTCCCTAATGACCCTCCTGGGTGGTATTTTGCGAAGTCATTTGGAGTAAAACCTCTCATTTTTAACAAGCAAATTGCTAGGGCGTCACCTAAGGCAAGGTGTGCAGTGGTACTCGTCGTTGGTGCAAGATTATTAGGGCATGCTTCTTGTCCTATTGTCGCATTAAGCGTGTAGTGAGCATTTTTAGCTAGGTAAGAATCCATTCTACTTACCAAGCCAACAAGAGGAACATTAAGTTTTTTCAGTAAAGGTACAAGTACCTTAATTTCTGGAGAAGTACCACTTTTAGAAATGCAAATGACCACGTCCTCAGCTTGGACCATTCCTAAATCACCATGAATAGCATCAGCCGCGTGCATGAAAACGGCCGGTGTCCCAGTCGAGTTTAAAGTAGCAACAATCTTATTTGCAATAATTGCACTTTTCCCAATACCAGTAATAACCACTCGGCCTGTGGAATTAAAAATAAGAGAAACTATTTTTTCAAAATCTTCATCTATGTAATTTTGTA
Organism: Cyclobacteriaceae bacterium; assembly: GCA_020832375.1. Classification (GTDB taxonomy): domain Bacteria; phylum Bacteroidota; class Bacteroidia; order Cytophagales; family Cyclobacteriaceae; genus JAFIEW01. The sequence goes on along the minus strand of JAFIEW010000146.1, from coordinate 5,458 downwards.
ATTGGTTTATAGCCGCAGCCTCTTGTTGTAAAACCCCTTTGGCAGTTTTTATAATTTCGCTATCCATAATTTTTTGGTGATAAAAAGACGAAAAGTGATCTTTTCTAGAAGGGTTAAATAGATACCTATCTAGATACAAATTTTTCTATTTCTCTTAAATTTAAACTTCTAGGCAAAGTTCACTAAAATTATGCTAAAAAATAAGTTATTCAAGGAAAGTTGGTTATATTTGATAAAGATCTAAAAAGAGGCCAGTCATTTGCTACGTCTCTTTTTTTGTTTGTAATACATTTTTAAAATTATGTTAATAGATAAGCACCACATTTTAAAAGAAAAATTGAAGGAAGTCTTCGGTTATGACAAATTTCGTGGTAATCAAGAAGCGATCATTCAAAATTTGCTTTCAGGGAAAAATACCTTTGTGATTATGCCAACGGGTGCAGGTAAATCGCTTTGCTATCAATTACCGGCTATAGTTGAAGAGGGTACAGCTATTGTTATTTCACCGCTTATAGCACTCATGAAAAACCAAGTTGATCAGCTGAGGGCTTTTGGGGTGGAGGCATATTTTTTAAATTCTACCTTGAATAAGTCAGAGATTAAAAAAGTTAAAAAAGCCGTATCGGATGGTAATGCCAAATTACTCTATGTCGCTCCGGAGTCTTTGACAAAAGAGGAAAATGTTGAATTCCTCAAAACATCCAATATTTCTTTTGTTGCCATTGATGAGGCACATTGCATTTCAGAGTGGGGACATGATTTTAGACCAGAGTATAGAAGAATTAAAAGTATAATAGGTGAGCTGGGAGATTTGCCTATCATTGCACTTACCGCTACTGCAACACCAAAGGTTCAATTGGATATTCAGAAGAATCTGCAAATGGAAGATGCTGATTTATTCAAGTCCTCATTTCGAAGAAAAAATTTGTATTACGAGGTAAGACCTAAGTCCAATAGTAAGAAGCAGCTAATAAGATATGTAAAAGAGAACAAGGGTAAGTCAGGAATTATCTATTGTCTGAGCCGAAAGAAAGTTGAAGAAATAGCAGAGCTATTGGTGGTAAATGATATTAAAGCCGCACCCTACCATGCTGGTATGGAAAGTGCAAAAAGAATCAAAAACCAAGATGCATTTTTGAATGAGGATGTTGATGTGATAGTGGCTACGATTGCCTTCGGTATGGGGATAGATAAACCGGATGTGAGATTTGTAGTACATTATGATACTCCAAAGTCCATAGAAGGCTATTATCAAGAAACGGGTCGTGCAGGTAGAGATGGTCTTGAAGGTAGGTGTTTAATGTTTTACAGTTATGAAGATATTCTCAAGCTAGAAAAGTTTAATAAAGATAAGCCCGTTACAGAAAGAGATAATTCCAAAATTCTGCTACAAGAGATGTCATCATTTGCAGAGTCATCAGTTTGCAGAGTAAGGCAATTGTTACACTATTTCGGCGAGACAATGACTGAAAATTGCGGCTTTTGCGATAATTGCTTAAATCCCAAGGAGAAGTTTGAGGCGAAAGATGCAATGCTTACAGTGCTATTAGCGATCAAAGAAACAGGGCAGAGGTTTAGTATGTCACATGTTTCTGATTTTATAAGAGGCGTCAAAAATGAACATATACTTAGCTATGGCCATGACCAACTGCCAACATTCGCTAAGGGTGTCAATGAAGATAATGATTACTGGAAGTCAATCATCCGACAGACGTTGCTATTCAGATATTTAAAGAAGGATATCGAAAATTTAGGCGTTTTGCTTCTAAGTGAAAAGGGTGAAGACTTTCTTAAAAACCCGATAAGTATCAAATTTACTAAAGATCACGAATACAATATGGACGAAGTTTCAGAAGAAGAAAGCACTGATGCTCAAGGATCCAACGTAAGAGCATACGATGAGAATTTATTTGCTCTCCTAAAAGCACTGCGTAAAAAGGTTGCCAAGGAAAAGGAATTACCACCTTATGTAATTTTTCAGGACCCCTCATTAGAGGAGATGGCTACTGTATATCCGACTACCAAGGATGATTTGGCCCAAATTAATGGCGTAGGTCATGGTAAAGTCCTTAAGTTTGGTAGACCTTTTCTCGACTTAATTGCTAAATATGTCGATGAAAATGAAATTGAAACGGCCATGGATGTGGTCGTTAAATCATCAGTTAATAAATCTAAAAACAAGATTTTCATCATACAACAGGTAGATAGGAAGGTTGATCTAGACGAAATCGCTGAAAGTAAAGGATGGTCAATGAGTGAGCTCATCAAAGAAATTGAACAGATATGCTACTCTGGTACAAAACTTAATTTAGATTACTACATTGAGCAAATACTAGATGACGAAAGGCTGGATGATCTCTATGATTATTTTATGAACGCAAATACAGATAATATAAGTGAAGCAATGGAGGAGCTTGGGGATGATGAATATAGTGAAGAAGAAGTTAGGCTGGTAAGGATAAAGTTCCTGTCAGAATATGCAAATTAAGTATAATAAAGAATGAATATTTTAATAATAGGCTCCGGCGGTAGAGAACATGCCATAGCAAAAGTTTTATCCAAAAGTTCAAATTTAGATCAATTGTATATATGTCCTGGTAATGCCGGTACTGCGCAGCTAGGGACTAATTTGTCAATTGATGTTTCTGATTTTTTAGGGCTTAAGGAAGTTATTAAAGATAAGCAGGTTGAGATGGTAGTCGTTGGGCCAGAGCAGCCCCTTGTGGACGGAATTGTTGATTTCTTCTCTCAGCAGAATGATCTTAAAGATTTACTTGTTTTAGGCCCCGATAAAAGAGCTGCACAGCTAGAGGGAAGTAAAAAATTTGCTAAAGAATTTATGGTTGCCAACGGAATTCCAACGGCAGCTTATAAAACCTTCTCAACAGAAGAACTTGAAGAGGCAAAAGCATACCTTCATACAAGATCTGAAGGCCCTATAGTAGTGAAAGCTGATGGTCTAGCTGCAGGTAAAGGAGTGGTTGTAGCTACTAAAATAGAAGAGGCAATTGATGCGCTAGACCAAATAATGGAGAAAAAAGCCTTCGGTGATGCCGGAAATGAAGTTGTGATAGAAGAGTTTCTTCAAGGAGTGGAACTAAGTGTTTTTGTACTGACCGATGGTAAAAACTATTTAGTCCTACCTGAAGCTAAAGATTATAAAAGAATCGGAGAGGGAGATCAAGGGCCAAATACAGGCGGTATGGGAGCTATTTCACCAGTAGCTTTTGCGGATAAAAAGTTTATGGATTTGGTAGATAGCACAATTATAAGACCTACTATTGAGGGAATAAAAAAAGAAAAATTCAACTACAAGGGTTTTATTTTTATAGGCTTAATGAATGTAGGAGGCCATCCTTACGTTATTGAATACAACGTTAGACTTGGAGATCCTGAAACACAAGCTATATTACCGAGAATAGATACAGATTTTGTTAAATTATTCAAAGCTTGTTGTAAAGGAGACCTGGCATCAGTTAATATCAACATTAAAGATGTTTACTCTGCTTTAGTGGTACTTGCTTCAAAAGGTTACCCTGCCTCATATCCTAAGGGTGAATTAATAAGTATTGATAGTAAGCTTGAAGATGATTTTGTTTTTCATGCAGGTAGCAGTCTGAAATCTGGTAATTTAACCACTTCAGGAGGTAGAGTAATGTCTATATTAGGTCAAGATACAAACTTATCAGATGCGATATCTAAAGCTTATAATGCAGTTGATTTAGTGGATTGGAAGTCCAAAGTATTCAGGCGGGATATTGGTCAAGATTTATTAAGAATTGAGGAGAGTGTCTGATTTATTTTGGAAGCACGCTGCTTTAGGAGTTTTCGTAATCAAAATTATGATAACTATAATAAAATGTAATAGTAATTATTAATGGTTCAAGTTGATTTATATCGACTTGTTTTAGATTATAAATATGGGATGTAGTAGTTGTGGGTCTGGCAGTGGTGATGTTGCTGCCGGATGTCAAAATAATGGGACTTGTGGTACGAGTGGATGTAATAAAATGAATTCCTTTGATTGGCTATCTAATATGGATATGCCTATGGAAAATCAGTTTGATATCGTAGAAGTTAAATTTAAAGCGGGTAGGAAAGAATTTTTTAGAAACATTAATAATCTTGCATTGATTACAGGTGATGCTGTCGTGGTAGATGTACCTAACGGTCACCACATCGGTTATGTGTCAATGCAAGGAGAGTTAGTTCGTCTTCAAATGAAAAAAAAGAAGATTGAAAATAATGATGATATAAGGGTTATTTATCGAGTCGCAACACAAAAAGATCTTGATAAAGCGTTTGAAGTAAAACAAAGGGAGTCTCCTGTTTTGTACCGTACTAGAGAGGTAATTCGTGATTTAAAGCTAAACATGAAACTTACCGATGTAGAGTTTCAAGCGGATAATTCGAAGGCTACTTTTTATTATTCTGCAGAGGAAAGAGTTGATTTTAGAGAGCTTATAAAGAGTCTTGCCTCAGAATTTAAGATAAGAGTAGAGATGAGGCAGATTAGTTTAAGACAAGAAGCGGGACGACTTGGAGGGATCGGTTCTTGCGGACGTGAGTTGTGTTGCTCTACTTGGTTGACAGATTTCAAAAGTGTTTCCACCTCTGCTGCCAGATATCAAAATTTATCTCTTAACCCAGGGAAACTTTCAGGACAATGTGGTAGACTTAAGTGTTGTCTTAATTATGAGCTTGAAACTTATATGGACGCTCTAAGTGATGTTCCTAAAGTTGATAAAAAGTTGAAGACAAAAAAAGGGGAGGCTCACCTAGTTAAAACTGATATTTTTCGCAGGATCATGTGGTTTAGTTATGATGGAGATGGTAACTGGGTTAATATCTCTATTGATAGAGTGAAAGAGGTTCAGCGATTAAATGCTAAGGGTGTTGAGCCTGATACATTAGAGACAGATAAGATAGAAATTGACGTTAGTGCAAATAAAAATGTAGAGCTTGAAAGACTTGACAAAAAGTTTGGAGAGAAGAAAACTAGCAAAAAGAAAAAAAGGAAACCAAAGAAAAAGTTTGAAGGCAAGCCTTCGGAGTCGAGCAAAAACATCAATATAAAGGAACAGCCTAAAGGCCAAATTAATAATGAGCAAAGTAATGGGCCTCATAATAATAAAAGGCCTAAAAGGGTAAATGTTAAGGATGTCGATAATAGTAATGAAAGCCCAAATGTAAAGGCTAATAAAAGACCTAAAAGGAAAAAGCCTAATTTCAAAAGCAAAAACCCAAAAGATGATAATAGCTCAAACGGCAATAAATCTTAGGTTTAAACTTGCTTCTTATTTTTATTAAATTGGGGTGAATATTTTTTAATATGAATTTTGCATTTATAAAAGTTAGGTTTACCTTTGCATCACCAAACGGGAAATAAAAGAAATATAAATAATCTTGGGCTCTTAGCTCAGTTGGTTCAGAGCACCTGCCTTACAAGCAGGGGGTC
>JAFIEW010000145.1 GCA_020832375.1 Cyclobacteriaceae bacterium | reverse complement strand
TAGTAAATTCTACTTATCAATTGAAATATAATGAGTTACAAAAGAAAGTTTTTTTAGCCCCTAAATTTCCTGAAACAGATCAAGTCATAAAATATTACTTTTAAGCTTTAACCCCACAAAAAGCTAATTAGAGTACATGATTAAATACAGCACTATAAAAAAAGCATTTATAATTGATCATCATTAAATACTGACTTGTATAATAGTACAATAAGCATTGATAAGCATTGATAAGCTAGATCATCTATCCCTTTGTTTTTATAGATCATGGAGTCTTCAACAAATAGCTTCGTATTAATGAAATTTGATTCAGACAAAGAAAAACAGGAAACAAATTATAAGTAGGATATATGACTTATTCAATTTACATGCTTACACCCTATTGAAAAAGAAGGGCATGTAGACCTATATGTTGTTTTTGATCTATCATTAAAAAGATCAAAGAACATATTACTGCTTAGTATATACAGTATCCAATGATTGAACGACCTCTTCTAGAGACCAATTGCTTTCAGTAATCTTCATTTTCTCTGTGCCTTCAAGATCAACTAGAATCAAAGAAGGAAATGCCTTAGCATCGTATCGAGTACTGTAGGTATCGATCAATTGACTAATCTTAGAATTAGGCTTTTTGATATGCGATTTTGGAAGGTCGATTTCAAAAACCAGAAAACTATCTTGAGCATAGCGTTCAAAATCTTTTGTGCTTAGAACATTGTTTTCAAGCTTCTTGCATGGGGCGCACCATTGCTTACCTGTTAAAATGATCAGTATATCTTTACCTTCCTCTTGAGCTACTTTGGCCGCCTTGTCCCATTTATTGTACTTTTTTATTTGAGCTGTACCATTTAGGCTCATTAATATGATGATTAAAACGAAGATCGATGCTTTCATGATTATAACTTTTCTTGAAGCTAATAAATATCCTTATAGTGGCAATGATAAGCTGAAATATATATCGATTGATAGCAGTTATGTATTTCAGCAGTTCTAAAGATCAATTTTTGTAGATAGGCATCATCCAGTTCATCACATCGTTTTTTTAGTTAGGGTTTGCTTAAAAAGTCCCAATTACTGGAGATTCGAGACGGCACAGGCTTCGCTTGTCTTATTAGATGAAAAAATAAAATATTATGTATATCCGCTTGTTTGCATCTTAAATTTCAAAAGAAGTACTAAGTTTTAAGAGCGCTGAAAGCGCTATATATCAAAGCACCGGGCGAAGCCCTGTGAGAAATAGACAGCATGACTTAGCCCTGAAAGGGCGGAACAAAGTAACAAGCTGTGTCTTTTCAATGCGTATATCTATTGATGTAGTTATGCGGATAAGCATATAAAATATTTCAAGAAGCATATTTTAAGATTTTAATCCAAGTTTTTTAAAATAAATACCTCTTAGAATTTACGAATTGCAGATTACGATAATGCAAGGGCTTAGCTACAAAATGTAGATCTAAGACATTTTCGTGCAAGCATTTAACTCCTTTTGAATAAAAACTGTGCACTCAAATAAATATAGTGCAGGCTTTATGATTTATCTGTCAACAATTTAGCTGGTTTTAAGCATACTCTAGTTAGATAGAGGAGTGCTTCTGCATCGTCCAAATTGAAGAGCTCCTTTCGCTTCATTTCTTCGGGGTCATGTATATTTAGCGGTTTGTCTTCTATAGCGCACTCAATCGCTAGATGTTGATGAAGTGTTTGAGCTTGGGTAAATGAGAAGGCAATGAATCCTACCCAATGGAGCGTAAAAAAAAATTCATGTCATTGATTTTAGTTGTAAAAATTGTGGATCCCAAAACAAATACTTTTATAAGTGTATAAAATTTACTTTTTTTTGAGAAGCCGCGCTATTCAATTAATAGTAACTGTAATAGTTTATGCTAAAAAACTTAGCCCCTATAATCTAGGTCAATATCCAACGTATCACGAATAGCCACTTATGAAGCTTTTAAATAGATATTGGACATCAAAAAAATTCTAATATTGGTATAGGTGTTTTAGCCATCAATCAAATATAGGGTGATCCGCTTATTTGCACTTTATATTTCAAAGCAAGTATAATGGTTTAAAAGCGCTAGAGGCGCAATGTAGCAAAGCACAGGGTGAAGCCCTGTGAGAAATAGAAAGCATCATCATAGCCCTGAAAGGGCGTCACAACCTAACCCTTTGTGTTTTTTCAAGCCGTATATCTACTTATAATAGTTTTGGGGATAAGCATATTAAATTACTAGTGACAGACTCGGGTATTAAAATCACTAAAAGCGCCAAGACACTAAATAGAAAATAGGATGCTGGCTCGCGCGAGAGGGATGGTAGGGGCGGCAAGCGAAGCGAAGCCGGTGGCGAGCCTGGTTTGCGATGGTGAAAGAAGCTTAAAACATGAGGGAAAGTGACTCATGATAGGGAGTTTGAGCTAGAAAAGGCTCGGCACGGTAGCGAAGCGAACCCCCGAACAGCCCGACCCCGAGTAAGTGTCCTTATTCGTGAAGCTACTTAACAATAAAGGTAGTCTCATTGCCTTCTACAAGATCATTGATAGGCAAGCTTGGGGGCTCGCCCATAAAAGTCAAAAAATGTAACGATCACAATGTAAGTAGAAGCTCATAGCAACTTTTCAAGGGTAATCCGATAATAGCCAAAACAAACTATTTTTACTAAATTGGATTCAAAAAATTTATGCGAAACTTTATTTGGGTACTTTGTTTAAGTCTAATTTATTGGGGATGCTCGGAATCGGATTCTCATTCTAGGCAAGAAGAAAATAGCATCAACAATCCTTTTTCAGGACCCAACCCTTGGCCTGAGATACGAAAGAAGAGAATAAAGGCGGTGCTTCCAGAGGCTATGAAGCGAGCCGAGGTGGATGTGTGGGCGCTGATATGCCGCGAAGACAATAATGACCCACTGGCCATGCATGTGGGTGGTGAAAATGCCGGTGGTACCTCTTTTTACATTTTTTATCTCGATGGGGATGAGGCTCGATCGATGGTTTTTTCTTCCTTTGGTGAGGTGACTGCCTTACGAGAGCTAGGATTACATGACAGTATATCGAGTGTATCAAGGGCCGATAATGTTTACCAACTGGCAGCTGACTTTATTGCTAAGCTCGAGCCTAATGCTGTGGCAATCAATTCAAGCCGATCTAATAAGTTGGCTGACGGCTTAAGTTATAGCCAGTATTTGCTACTAGCTGAGGCGATGGGAGAAATGTCTGATCGCTTGGTGTCTTCAGAGGAATTAGTTTATGAGTGGCTTTCGATCAAACTTCCTGAGGAGATTGAGATCATGCGAGAAGCTGCGGAGCTTACCGCACAATGGGAAATAGAGGCATACGAAACCGTGATACCGGGAGAGACGAGGGACGCTGATGTGGCAGCATTCTTAAAAAATAAAATCAAAGAATATGGTTTTGAAGACGCTTGGAATCCTGATCAAAATCCTAGTGTAAACTCTGGAGTAGATAGAGGCCACTCTCATGCTACCGATAAAATCATTATGCCTGGTGATGTGATTCAAACTGACTTTGGCATCAAGGTATATGGGGTTTGGGTGACGGACATACAGCGCTTTGCTTATGTGTTGAAAGAAGGTGAGGAAGCGGCACCTGAGGATATTCAGCGTTATTGGGAGGTAGCGGTACGAGGTCATCGGAAGGTGTTTGAAAATATGAAGCCGGGAGTAAGCGGCTATGAGCTTGACAAGATACAGCGCGAATGGATGTCGGAAAATGGATCGCTGCCTGTGCCGTGGAGCACGGGGCATCCGGTGGGATATGTGGCGCATGATGTAGGTCCTTCACTAGGCGGTGGGCAAGCTGGCATTACCCCATCTGCGATGGCCTTAAAGCCTTTGAGAGAGGGGATGGTATTTGCTTATGATGGTTTCTATGCTTGGGAAATCGAGGGGGGTGAAAAAACCATTTCGGTGGAAGAGATGGTTGCCGTGACTGCGGATGGCGCTATGTACCTTACGAAACCACAAGAAGAACTTATTTTGATCGGTCAGTAATTGAAAACTCCTAGTAGAGAATCTATCTTTAAGGAAGAGGGAAGAATAGAAAAGGTGGTGAAATCATTTTGAGCCACCTTTTTGTTTTATCTACAATCGAAAGATCTACTTATATATAAAATCAAAATCCTGATTAATGCTCTTAGGTTGACAAGTGAGCCTGATAGAAAATCAGGTAAAAAGCACATTATAAAAAATTGAAGCGATACGTATAGTCTTGCTTCTTTTGTGAAAGGATATTACTAGCTATTACAGCTTTTACAGATTCCATTAACCAACACATTTTGCTCTATCATGGTAAATCCTGCCGGTAAAGGTAATCCTGGAATGCCCACAGACTCTATGCATAGGGTGTTGTTGCACTTGACACATTTGAAATGAACGTGGTCATGATTATGATTTTCTGAGGAGCAGCGATGATTGCATAGAGCATATTTAAGGTTGCCTTCATCATCAGGAACTTTATGTATGAGTCCTTTTTCTAAAAAGGTCTTCAGGGTTCTGTAGATCGTCACTCGGTCGTATTGCCGATCTATTGACTGCTCAATTTCGGCATGACTCAAGGCGTGATTATGTGCTGTAAAAGTTTTAAGCACATCTGCCCTACAGCCCGTAAGCCTTAAGTCATAATTTTTAAGTGTATCTTTAGTTTGATTATCCATACATAAACAGCTTATCTGAATCGCTAATATACAGTATTTTAAGCATTTTTATGGTAAATTCGTTCCTGAAAGATTATTACATTAAGCACACACGTCAATGTCACTCTTCAATATTTTTGGAAGCGCTAATGCAGATTCTCCTCACTATTGGGGGGAATACAGTGATTCTTGCAGACAAATATCTCTCAAGCAAACATGGCGGGAAGTCACCTTTTTGATCTTCGACACGGAGACAAGTGGCTTAGACCCCTCCAAAGATAATTTATTGAGCATTGGTGGATGTGAGCTTTCTAATCAGTCCATCGCTATATCGAGCACATTCGAATATTACAAAAGAGGCAACTACTATCCTGATGAAAAAAGTTTTAGTATTCATCAGATTATGCCTGATTTAGTAGAAAATGGACTTGAAGAAAAGGATATTCTTGCTCGATTTATCACAGCCGCTAAAGGCAAAATTATCGTGGCACATCATTTAGCTTTTGACCTAGCCATTGTCAACCGACTTATACAAAAGCATTATCCTAAGCTTAAAATTATGAATCCCGCCTTAGATACAGCCATCCTTGCACAGAGGCTAGACCACGGACAATTCATGGATTCCAGTAATGTCAAGCGACAGGACTATGGCTTAGACCAGCTACTTGATCGCTACGGACTCCCCAAAGAAGAACGGCATACCGCCTCTGGTGATGCTTTAGCCACAGCATTCCTTTTGCAAAAGCTTTTATTTGCGTGGGATGAGGATAGTAGAAAGCCCATTGGCGAATTGCCTATTTCTTAGGAAGGTAGGAGTACTTAACAAAACAGCGACTTTTTTAAATGTCACCCATCAATTGGGCTGATCATATTGGTGGACAATCTCCAAAGGTGTGCTGATCAACTATTGAACCTGGATTATTCGTTAGGGTTCGTTATGAGAGCTAAAAATAAAAGAAAATCAAGTATTTAACTACTAAGGCATAGCATCGCTATGGTGAATGCGTTAAATGCAGCGAAGGGTTTGATTTTGAAGTATTTTTAGCTCGGAATAGAAATTCTAATGCATATTCTGGGTTGAAATACTAACTCCCTGAAATGTATCTTATTCTGCTTTCATTCTAGCCTCGTCGGGTATTATTAGCCCCTCAAAGTGAGTGACTTCACCGTGATGGTTAACGATTGGTTTTCCCCTCTCAATTACTGGTATCACGCCGCCATTTTTATGCCTTAATTCATACTTAAACTCAATGGCAGATTTTGTGGCAATCGCCTTTGCTACTTCTTTATCAATTCTATTTAAAACCATCTCTTTGGACTCTAGAGGGAAAAGATCTGATATTGCTATTCTTTCAGAGAGAAAATCATCGGCACTGTAGCCACAAATATCTACTATCGGTTCAGTCATGAACTCCATAGTAAACTTTTCATCGTTTCTACAGATGTAAATGGCGCCCGATAAATTATTAAAGAGTTGGTCTGATTGGTCTTTAATCCTTTTCATCTCCTCTTGGGTGGCTTGCATCTCCTCCATGTTTTGCCGCATTTCCTCCTCTTGTGCTCTCAACTCTTCTTGGTCTTGCTGGGTGCGCTCCAGCATTTCCCTTGTTTTTTCATTGGCACGAAGTGTACGCATAGATACAGCCAGGTTTTCTCCCAACTGGTTCATAAACTCAATATGGTACTCCTCTAATTGATGAAAGCAAGCAATTTCAAAAATACCATATACCTCACCATTGAATACCAACGGTACTATTAGGATACTGGTTGGTGGAGCGTCACCTAACCCACTGGTAATGTTGACATAAGTTGTGGGTACTTCTGTCATGTATATATGCTCTTTTTCAAGGAAGCACTGACCAATTAAACCCTCTCCAGGCTGAACTTCTTTCTTTAGATGCTTTTTACGATCATAGGCGTAGCATGCTACTGATTTTAGAATGCGCTTATCTTCGTCGTAAAGGAAAATAGCCCCTTGATTTGCTCCTAGATAATGTATAGTAAACTGTAAAACATCATCTGCAATTTTCTCAGTAGAGCTGAAGCTACGCATGATGCTACCCAGCTCTGCAAGGCCTTGAGTGGCCCAACTGCGTTTTGCTTCATCTTTTTTGCTTCCTTCTAATTGATCCAATGTTTCATTAAGCTCTCGCTGTTTAATACCCAATAACTCCCGCTCTCTATTGGCCTCTTCCAATAGCGTCTGGTTCTTTTTTTCTTGCTTACTGTTCACATTTTGCAAAAACAACAATAGAAAAGCTGAAAAACCTGCAGCACCACCACTGATCAAATAATCAATAATAGGCATGCGAAACATTTCTCTATTTGTTAGCTCAATATGTTCAAAAAGCTGCTTGAATGACTCGAAGCTAAAGAACAAAATTACAACCATACCAAAGCTTAACGCCTTATCTAAGCGTTCTGACTTAGCAAAAAGGACAAGGGGAATCTGAATCGCAGCAAACTGAAAGATATAAATACTGTATAAATTAGGCTCATCGGCCATTACAGCTAGCGCATGTAGCAAACTTATAACAAACATAGGAGCAACCGCAACGATCCATCGTGCTAAACGATGAAGGTTTAATGAGGAGAGAAATAATGCTGATCCATATAAGATAGCACCTATAATACAATAAACCACCATTTCAGGTATATAGATGTAGCATACTACAGAATAGAATAGCAACACAGATATCAGTGTGATGCTCAAAATATTGGCCAAATAGATCTTATTCTTCAGTTCTTCAGAAAAAGACTCTAAAATACCTGTTCGTGGCAATGCGCGTAAAAATTCCAGCATAAGCAAATCTATTAATGCCAAAGTTGATTAATCTCCAAATTTGTAGACAGTATGATGCAGGCTTTAAGTAATGATCAAGCATGCAAATTAGTCATCAAATACAGATACAAATTTAAATGGTATTGGCCATTATAACTAGATATTGTATTATATACAGAAGAATTAGATGTTTTTGACGAAATAATCAAATATAGGCTCGGCTTAATCTATGTATATCAAAACAATTTATTTTTCGCTTAAATATTAAGTACATTCTTGACTTAAAAAATAGGCTATGTATTATCACGTA
>JAFIEW010000144.1 GCA_020832375.1 Cyclobacteriaceae bacterium | reverse complement strand
TTAAAACTTAGTACTCCCTTTGAAATTTAAGATGCAAACAAGCGGATATGCATATTCTTTAATATAAACATCCATTTTTCAAAATGGGTTTCTAACTCATCTTCCTTTTTATCAAAGTTGGGAACCTCTAAGTATATGAAAGTGAGCTTATCATAAAATACTTCAAGAGTCAGCTTGTCCATTAGCTGTACCTCTCTGAGGTAGCGTGGAAGCTTGTCTTCAAAGCTGAAATTTAAAATACCGATAGTATATACAGCCGTTAAATGAAAATTCCATTGCTTACGTTTTGGTGCCTGACTTTGAATTGGGAATGAAGCATAAAATATACTTCTATCCTTGAAAAACTGTTGTTTGATGTTCTGCAATTCGATGATAAATTTATCACCTTTCTCGTTTTCGCAATATAAATCAAAAACAGCTGTTCGATCCTGTTTTGTATTACCCAATTGTTCAGAATTGAGGTAAGTGAGGTCTTTTATCTTCTCACGCTCACCCAAAACTTCATTCAAAAAATCAACCAAGAGCTCTTTATTAAACTCTGACCCAAAAAGCTTTTTAAATCCAAAGTCAGTGAATGGATTGATATATCTCGCCTTTATTTCCATTAAATTAGATAGACTAGTTGGCAGATGCTAAAAATCACTTTCAATTTAATAATCAATTATAAAATGGGCAAATAGAAAGCCAATATTGCTTAGTGACCATCATAGATCGGTAGTTGATCTTTTCAGTGCATTTGCTATGATTTCATCAGTCCATTCAAAAAAGTGCATAAAGCTGAAAGGCCATCCTAACATTACATTAGCTAATGACTGCCTTTTGCACTTACTTTCCATGGGTCTGCAATTTATGCGAGATAGAAAGCATTATAGACATATAAAATACATTGAGGCAGGCAAATCGAAAAAGATGAAAAGCCGCAGGAATTTTTATCTGCCTTACTAGCTAGCATGAAAACTTTTTAAATGTACCTTACAAGGGTATGACTCCACTCTGCAGCATCTGAAAATGATGTAAGGAATGTTGGCTACCCCCCTCATCCCACGAAAAACAAAATTTTTAAAAAATAAAGTCGCACCCTTATTTTTATCTTTTTTGATTGATTTTGACGCCATAATCCATAAAACTGTTTTATAGTCGCACCCTTCTAATTTATTTTTCCTTCTTGTACTATTCGTGCCTCTTTCTAGATTGGCTTTCGAAACAGACAAACAAAAAGTTCTTTTAAACACGGATAATATGAAATTTAATTTCAAAAGTACTGTCAATGGCGGATACTTGATCATCCTATTAAGCTGTGCAATTATGATGAAGACTTCTAACCAAGCGAAGGCTCAAGATCGCTTTGAGCAACTGAAGTACCCCTACGACATGAAAATCGCGGAGCTGAGCGATCAGGTAAGCATCGCCTATGCGGACGAGGGCAGTGGTGAGGTCATTGTGATGATTCATGGATTGGGCAGCTATGCGCCTGCATGGAAATATCAAGTCGAAGAACTGAAAAAAAACTACCGTTGCATAGTAGTGGATCTGCCGGGCTATGGTAAATCGAGCAAGGGAAAGTATGCCGCTAATATGACTTTTCAGGCTAATCGCTTGCTAGAGCTCATGCTGCAATTGGGTATTGGTGAATTTCATCTGATGGGTCATTCTATGGGAGGCCAAATAGCGATGACCATGGCATTGCAAGAGCCTAATAGAGTGAAAAGCCTGATGCTGATGGCACCGGCAGGAATAGAGACTTTTACTGAGCCTCAAAAGTTGATGTTTAAAAATGCCACCAAGCCGGAGACCATAGCGGGGGTAACCGACGAACAGTACCGAACGAATTTGGCGCTTAACTTTTATGAAATGGACGAACGAGCGGAATTCATGTACACTGACCGATTGCTGATAAAAAAAGACCCTCAGTTTATGGACTATGCCCATGTGGTTGCTCAAGGTGTGTATGGCATGCTCAATGAGCCGGTCTTCGAGCGATTAGCTGAAATCCAACAGCCTACTTTGGTGATTTACGGAGCTGATGACAAGCTCATCCCTAACCCCTACCTCAATCCGCAATTGACTACAGCGGAGGTGTCAAAGATAGCGGGCGAACGGATTCCAAATGCTACAGTAGTTCTCCTAGAAAAAGCGGGACACTTTGTTCATTTTGACCAAGTAAAAAAGACCAATGAGGCAATCATGAATTTTCTAAAACCATAAAACTTAATAGGCAGAATGAATGCATCGCTGATGGAATCAGGTGAGTCATGTATCTGCTCTTCGGCATAAGTAAAATAAGTCAACTAAAAACAAACAGATAAGCAAATGAAAAGAATATTTACACAATTGAGCATGTTGAGTTTCCTTTTATGGATGAGCTCGCAGCTGCTAATTGCGCAAGAGCGCCTCATCGTAGAGGGGCAGGTGCGCGATTTTGAGACCAATGAGCCTTTGACAGGTGCTAATATTGTAGAGCAAGGTAGTGGAAAAGGTACGGTGAGTGATGTCAATGGATTTTTCAGCCTTGAGGTAGAAAAAGCCGAAACCACTTTAAGGATAACGATGATCGGATATGAGGCGCAGCGCCTTAGAGTAAATGCGCCAACAAAAGTGGAGGTGATGATGGAGTCCGGTATTTTGATGGGTGATGAGCTCGTGATTTCAGCATCAAGAAAGCCTGAAAGACTCACGGAGGCACCTGCTGCCATCTCTGTGATCAGCTCTAAAGACTTAGAACAAATGCCTACTTACAATATTGGTGAGTTTTTGAAGAAAGTACAAGGTGTAGAAGTAGTGCGATCGGGTGTGCTAGGGGTTGGTATCAATGCTAGAGGCTTCAATAATGCCTTCAATGTACGCATGTTGCAGCTCAATGACGGAAGAAATGGCATGCTACCTGGTGGCACTGGGCTTCCTGCCGGCATTTACAATACCATTATCAAAGAAGACATAGAACGAGTAGAAATCATTCTTGGACCTACCTCGGCACTTTACGGACCCAACGCACATGCGGGAGTGGTGAATACCATCACCAAAGATCCACGTACCAGCGAGGGAACGACCATAGTAGTAGGAGGTGGAAATCAAAATCAATTCACCACTCGATTGAGACATGCCAATGCACTTGAAAACTCAAAGTTTGCCTACAAAGTCAATTTCGAATATACCAGCGGTACTGATTTTGAATTTGTTGATTCGGTTTATGTGAATAATGTTGCTTTTCCAGAACTGGAGCCTGACTTTGACTTTGAGATAATTAGAGCCAATGCGGCGGTATATTATGAAGTCGGTAAGAATGCTGATATTATTTTGGATTATGGCTATGGTCAAGGATCTAATATCGGTGTGACCAATGCCGGTAGAAATCAAATCGGCGGATGGAATTTTCAATACTTGAATGCTCGATTTGTATCTGAAAACTGGTTCGTCAACGTGTATAATACTTGGAATGATGCCGGTAATACCTTCCAAATTAATGGACGTACCGCCAATTATGCCAATCTATTAGGAATGGGTGTAGAAGAGCAGGAGGCACGTAGATTGTCATTACTACCCGTAGAGGAAGGGGGATTAGGCTTCCCTGGCTTTAGAGATGAGAGTTATCGATTTAATGCAGAGGTGCAGTACAATAACACCTTCGGTGATGATTGGAGAATAGTAAGTGCACTGTCGATGCAGCATGACCATGCTAATAGCTTTGGTACTTATTTGTTTGATTTCAATGGCGAGCAGCCGATCACCATCAACCAATACGGCGGGGTGGTACAAGTAGAAAAGCCTTTTGCCAATATTTTTAAATTCACGGGAGCAGCAAGGCTCGATTATCATGATCTATTTGAGTTTCAATTTAGTCCTCGAGCAGCTCTAACGGCCAATGCTCTGGGTGGTACCTTCCGCACGACCTTTAGTCGCGCCTTTTCTGCACCACCGATCCAGTTTTTAGAATTTGGTTTCCCTTTTGCAGGAGGTGGCATTGTGGGTAGTGGCCGTGGACTTGGACTTAGAGAATTCAGCTTAAACCCTCTTACAGGTGAATTTATACCAAGTGCACAAACAAGAGAAATCCAGCCGCTTCAGCCGGAAGATGTACAGACTTGGGAGGCAGGTTACAAAGGAAGTATTACAAAAAATATCTTCGTGGAGGCCACCGGATGGGTTTCTAATTCTACCAACTTTATCAGTCCTGCGATCTCACTATTTGGTTTTAGCCCTGCCTCAGGCTTAATAGAAGGTGAGTTTATCGAAACGAGAGGTGATGAGGCTTTACCAACGGATCCAAATTTTGGACTTTTACACCTTACTTATTTAAACTACGGTCAGGTGCGAGCTTATGGTGCAGATATCGGTGTCAATGTAATCTTGAATAAGTACTTGAGCATGGGAGCGAAGTACATGTGGTTTGGTTCTGATATTACGCAAGAGGGAAAATTTGATAACGAGCCTAACCTGCAAAACCTTCCTCAAGCGACTAGAGAGAGCCTTGCCGTTCTCAATGCGCCAGAGCATAGAGCCAACTTCAACTTAACTGCCTCTAATCTATTGGATGGAAAATTATTTGCATCTCTTACTTTGAGATGGGTGCCTGAGTACGACTTTATATCAGGTCAGCAGCGGGCAACTGCCGAAGGTGCAGGAACACGGGCTCCTGGTTTCAACTTCGATAGAGGGCCACTCGGAGGATTTACCACCACAGGACTTTCCGCCGGGTACCGCATCACTGACAACTTTATGCTCGGTGGATCTGTGGAAAACTTGTTCGATGTTGATCAAGTAGAATTTGTCGCTTCGCCGAGAATTGGTCGATTGATCAACTTAGAACTCAAAATAGATTTTTAGTAATTGGGTGTTGTGTTGTTAAAAAAAGCCTCTCACATTGAGAGGCTTTTTTATTGGCGTGGGATGAGGTGATAAGAGAGACCATCGTTTATCCACATCGCACAATAAAATTTATGCAAGCAAATCTAAGATTTGGCTATCTTTGTAACCATAAAAGGGAGAGTCCAAGATCATTCCTTTTTTTATGTGAAATGTACAAGGCCAATATCTATGACTAACCCAATTCCCTTTTTGCAGCGAAGCTATCAAAGAATATTTCTTATTTTTGGAGGCCTTTTAGTGCTCATCACGCTCATCAGAGGGTTTAGTTTTCAAAGAGAATATCCCGTCAGCCTCGACTATATCGTCATTGGACTCATGTTGCTCTTGGTTCCTATTTCTTCTTATGGCTTTACCGCTTGGATGAAGAAAAAAGCGGTAGGGATTACTATAGCAGAAAAACTTAGCTATTACCGATCCGGATATCAATGGAAGTTGTGGTCATCGTCCTTGCTGATGCTTGTGTCACTAGCTTTTTATTTTGCTACTGGCTCTCACAATCACATCTTTGTCTTTTTTATGGTGCTTATCCACGCACTGCTAGAATATCCTACTGAAAGAAAGCTAATCGACCAGCTAGCATTGAGTGATAAAGACATTCAAAAACTTGACTTGAAAGTAGTCAAGCAAGAAAAATAGGTGGCCATGTCCACTAAAAGTGAAGAATTTAGCTCGCCACTCTTACCCCTAGTGCTTTTAAGAGAAGATTAAACGTTCCTGGGCTTTCATTTTTAGCCATACTGCGCCTTTGCTGGGCGGCAGATAAGCTCTGTTCCCAATGGATTAAGTCCATAATTTCGTTCTCATCAAAAACTTCTTTGGCAATATGATGATCAGATAAAGTACATACCTTCGATTGAAAGTTTTCACATCCAACAGCAATCAGATGAGTCTTCAACCCTTGTTTTTCCAAATAAAGCATAATACTTTCCATTTGGCTGTCTTCTGTACTTTCGTGAACGAATAAAAAGTCAAGTGTACTTTTAGAAAGATGTGATATTAATTGCTCTGTGGTGAAAAAAACTTCAATCGGTTTTATTGGCATATAAACCGAAGCCGTAGATGTAAGGCTTTGGTAGATATCACTCATTTTGATGGGTTCATTTCCCAAAATAGCCATGCTGTAAGTCGAAAAAGTACGCTTTGCAGCATCACGATCAACTGTGGTCGTTTTCATAGCATTAAAAATTTAAGTGTAGGTTTTAAAAAGTAATCGTACAACATCTGTGCCGAAAGCTTAGGTTTAAAATGAAGTTATCAGCTTCGATCGTCTAGTACTACTGAAGTAAATAACGAGGAGACAACTATTTTTGATGTAATGTTATCGTGAAAAATAATTAATTTGAGTACTTTTGCTTAATATGAAAGTCACTGCATTCGCTCTTATTTTTGTTTTGATAGCGCCATTTGCATGGAGTACTCTTTCCATTTTGAGTGGTACAGACCAGAAAAGCTGTTATCAAATCTGTAAGCGAACTGGCAAATGGAAGCTTAGTCTAGACGAGGAAGCTGCCATCAAGTTTGACCGTGACTTTCAGCTCAACTCACCATCTTGTAATTCATCTTTTACCTTTGAGCGTGCCGAGCAGGTTCTCATCCCCTCTAGATCTATGGCTAATGCGCAGGAAATAGCGTTTCAGTATCTTCTTCATCCTTATGAGGTGCTCTTATACATCCTCATCCCACCACCGAAATATTCATCATTCTTTTAGATCACCTACTTGATGTATATCGAGTAGTTCAACTTTTATGATTGGAGTAGGCCTTTTCTTGCTTGCTCTATGAATCACTTCAGGCCGCCTTTGATGCTTCATGACTAAGGTGGCATAAAACTTAGAATGATGAATACGATAAAAAACATGAAAATTAGTGGCGGTGACATCTTGCTACCACTCAGGTGGGTAATCGGTTGGACTTACTTTTCGGCATTTTGGCGCAGGGTAGCACTTGCGGACAAGCTAGACCCTGATGTGGCCGGCTATGTGGGGGAGAAATTCAACCATTTTTTACCCAATGCCCTATTCATTAAGCCGATGATCGAGGCGCTACTGTTAAACCCTGACTGGTTACTATATACCATGATCATTTTCACCATAGTGGAAGGTTTGGTAGGGATGCTGTTTATATTCGGCTTCGCTACTCGGCTCATGAGCTTTGGGGTAGTTGGACTGGCGCTAGGTATTTTGCTCAGCGCTGGCTGGATCGGCACTACTTGCCTCGACGAATGGCAGATCGGGGTTCTTGGCGTTGCAGGGGGTATAAGCCTACTTTTTGCAGGTGGAGGTAGATATTCGATGGATTATTTGCTGGCTAAAAAAATGCCTGAAAAGGTGAATTGTCCTTGGTTCAAGTATTTATTTACGGACTTTTCCCTTGCTTCAAAGGCTAGCATACGGCCGACCATCTTGGCTAGTGCAGTATTCGCCTTGGGATTGACATTGGCCACCAATCAAATATTTCATGGTGGTGTATGGGGTACACTTCATAATAAATCCGTGAAGCCGAAGTATGAAATCAGTGAGTTTCAACTTAGTGAAGAGTCGCTGAGTTTCGAATTATACCGCACGCAAGGAGCTGATGTGTATGGTTCGTTTTGGGTGGGTATGCATATTTTGGATCAGCAGGGTGAAACTATTTTGCATTTGAATGCTGATGCCTTACAGAAACTGCAAATCGAAAACCGCTATATTGCCCAAATCAAAGCTAGTGAGCATGCTATCATTGTACCGCTAGGTGCAAAGGCAAAAGTGACATTGCAACTAGAAAAATTGGATGTTGCTGAAATTGGAGGCATTCGGCTACTCGATGTTAACGGAAGCCAATGGGAAGCTAACAGATGAAAAAATAATAGGGTGTATCGACTTTCGTACACCCTATTTTTAATTTCACAAAGATCAGCTAGCATTCTATGAAATCCTTTTGGAAGATCAATTCAGATTATTCTAAAATACCTGACACTATTAATTAATATTAGAGGTGTAAAGATAATTTCTTATATTTGAGTACAAAATATATCGCTATGGAA
>JAFIEW010000143.1 GCA_020832375.1 Cyclobacteriaceae bacterium | reverse complement strand
GTCGCTAAATACTTGATTTTATTGCATTTTGTACTCTCATTACGAATCCTAATACATTATCCGGGTTAAACTTCGATTGAGATAGTTTTATAGAACAATTGCTATTCAATACAGCTTGATTCTCCATTGACCACTATCAAACAATCAAGGTATTTTAAAGTCATTATGCAACTTATATCAGATAAGCTTCGTAATGCACGGATAAACTTGCTACTTTTGCATGTTTTCAATTTGACAAACAGTATTCTTACAATAGATATATGAATAAGCGTATAGGGAATATCTTCCCAATCTTTGGAGTTATTTTATTCGTTTTATGTGCCACTTTCGATCTTTCTGCACAGATAAAAGAGCCTGCCAAGTGGAAAGTATCTGCATCGCCAAAAGAGGCTTCGGTAGGCGATGAAGTGACCCTTGTTTTCGAAGCAACCATTGATAAAGAGTGGTACCTCTACTCTTCAGACTTCGATGAAGATGCTGGCCCTACCGTTACCACGATCGATTTTGAGCCCCATTCTTCTTTTGAATTGATAGGCGATTTGAAAGCGGTCGGTGCTGAAGACAAATACGATGAGATTTTCGAGGCTGACATTCGTGTTTTTTATGGAAAAGGCCGCTTCGAGCAAAAGGTAAAAATCCTTGCTGCAGACTTTAAGATTATTGGTGAGTACGACTATCAAGTTTGCAGTGATGTCAGCGGTCAGTGTATTCCTTTCAGCGATGATTTTGACTTCGCTAAAATTTTAAAAGTTTCGGAGGGGAATGAAGACACAGTAGCACCTACACAACAAGAAGAGGCCAGCCCAGCTGAACCAAAGTCCGATGAAGAGGAGGGACTAGAGGAAAAAAAATCAGCTGTAGATCCAACCAAAAAACTGATTGAGGAGGAGGAGGTAGCCGATAAAGAAACAGCGCTAGCGCCGCAGGAAGTAGAAGAGGAGGTAGATCCATTGCTTCAAGCAGAAAATGAGAGAGACCCTTTGAGTCCTTATTCATTGCTCACATTTGCGATAGCTTCCTTTCTGGCGGGTTTAGCAGCTTTGCTGACCCCTTGTGTTTTCCCGATGATCCCGATGACTGTCGCCTTCTTCACAGGGAATAAATCGAGACAAAAAGCAATCATCAAAGCATTGGTCTACGGCTTTTCAATCATACTCATTTATACCGCTATTGGAGTGGTAGTGGCTAAAATCAATGGTCCCGGATTTGCCAATTGGCTTAGTACCAACTGGGTGCCCAATGTAATCTTCTCTCTTGTTTTCTTTATTTTCGCCTTGGCATTCTTAGGCTTATTCGAAATCACCTTGCCTTCTGGCTTGGTCAATAAGGTAGACCGTGAAGCTGACAAAGGGGGCTACTATGGTACTTTCTTCATGGCTTTCACCTTAGTACTGGTTTCTTTTAGCTGTACAGGCCCTATCGTAGGTACCATATTGGTAGAGTCAGCAGGAGGTCAAACGCTGAAACCTATTATTGGGATGTTGGCATTTTCAGCCGCCTTTGCCATACCATTTACCCTATTTGCAATCTTCCCGGAGTGGCTAAAAAGCCTGCCAAAGAGTGGGGGATGGCTCAACTCTGTAAAAGTGGTTTTAGGGTTTTTAGAGCTTGCGCTGGCACTCAAGTTTTTGAGCATTGCCGATCAGGCCTATCACTGGAATATCCTTGATCGCGAGGTCTATCTCGTGTTTTGGATTGTTATTTTTGGTCTTTTGGGTATTTACCTTTTAGGGAAGTTACGCTTGCCTCACGATGATAAGATCGAAACGGTTAGCGTACCACGGCTTATGCTTGCGATCGTTACTTTGTCTTTCACCGTATACATGATTCCTGGACTCTGGGGAGCGCCACTGAAGGCTTTAGCCGGTTATTTACCACCTATGAGCACTCACGACTTCGACATTCCGGCACTCGTAAGAGAGGGTGGAAATGGCAGTGGGGATGAAGCCTACCAGCTGTGCGATCCTAATCCGAAGTATAGCGATTTGCTTCACTTGCCGCACGGATTAAAAGGATACTTCGACTATGAAGAGGCCATGGCCTGTGCAAAAGAGCAAGGAAAACCATTATTCATTGACTTTACAGGACATGGCTGTGTAAATTGTCGTGAGATGGAGGCCAGAGTATGGTCCGACCCTGCGGTACTCAAGCGCTTAAGGGAAGATTTCGTAATTGTAGCCCTCTACGTCGATGAAAAAACGACCCTTCCTGAAGAAGACTGGTACACCAGCGAATACGATGGCAAAGTCAAAAAGACCATAGGCAGGCAAAATGCAGACTTTCAGATTACTAAATTCAATAATAATGCTCAACCCTTCTATCTATTGCTAGATCACGATGGCAAACTACTCACCCGACCGACAGCCTACAACAAAAGGGTGAGTGATTTTGTGGAGTTCCTAGATGAGGGTAAGATAAAATTTGAAGAAAGAATGAAGTAGGCTTTTAAAAAGTAGATTCATGCTTCGCTGGACTGATTAAGATAGACTTGAGCCCTCATCTCAATTAAAGGTTTTGTTTTTTCTTTTTGCTTGGGATGAGGGGGTAAGAAGCAGCCTGTTATCAAATCAGACAAAAGTCAATTTGCTTCAATCAAAAACTATTTGTACATTTGCACAAGATTTACCTAAACGTGATAGGGGACTCATTCAGTCCCCTATTTTGTTTTAAAAAATTGAAGTAGTACTTTTTATCCATTATGTCAGCAAATACATTAGAGCTCATAAAAGCCGCCTTGGTTGATTGTTTCCCAGAGGAAGATATCTATCTAGTTGATATACAGCTTGGTGGGAATGCAAGCGGAAAGCAGTCGTTAAAGATCTTGATCGATGCTGACTCTGGTCTTAAAATCGATGATTGCGCCACTATAAGTAGATGCTTAGGTGCCAAAATCGAGGAGGATGAAATGATTCCTGGCGCTTATGTGTTAGAGGTGTCCTCGCCTGGTGTTGACTTTCCGCTGAATGATGTACGTCAGTATAGAAAAAACGAAGGCCGACGCATCAAAGCGGTCATGCAAGATGGAAAAGAGATAGAGGGAGAACTACTAGTGGTCAATGATGAAACTATCTTAATGATGGCAGAGACCAAAGAGAAAGGAAAGAAGAAAGTGAAAAAAGAAGAAAAGGAAATAGCCTTTTCAGAGATAAATTATTCGAAAGTATTGATTTCATTCAAATAAGCCAATGAACAGCGGAATCTTAATTGACGTTTTTTCGGAGTTTGCCCGAAATAAAAACATTGACCGTCCGACCATGATTCGGATACTAGAAGATGTATTCAGAACCATGATCAGGAAGAAATTTGAAACTGATGAAAATTTTGATATCATCATCAATGCCGATAAAGGGGATTTGGAGATCTGGAGATTCAGAGAGATTGTTGATGATAACTCAGAAGATATCTGGGATCATGACAAAATAAGCCTTACTGACGCAAGAAAGATTGAGCCTGATTTTGAGATAGGTGAAGAAGTTGCAGAAGAGGTAAAGTTACTTGATTTTGGAAGAAGAGCGGTAATGACAGCAAGACAGACCCTCATCCAAAAGATCAAAGATTTAGAAAAGGATATTCTTTATCAAAAGTACAAAGAGCTTGAAGGCGAGGTGATGGTAGTAGAAGTATATCAGACTTTAAGCAGAGAGATCTTATGTATCGATGCTGAGGGCCACGAACTTTCTCTACCACGCAATGAGCAAATCCCTAAAGATCGCTTCCGTAAGGGAGATAGTGTAAAGGCAATTGTGCATCGAGTGGATATGGTCAATGGTAATCCAAAGATCATCTTGTCAAGGACTTCACCAGTATTAATGGAAAGGCTCTTTGAGGCTGAAGTTCCTGAGATTTATGACGATATCATTCAGATTAAGAAAATTGTAAGAGAGCCTGGAGAGCGAGCAAAGGTAGCCGTTGAGTCATTTGATGATAGAATTGATCCAGTTGGAGCATGTGTTGGAATGAAGGGTTCTAGAATCCATAGTATTGTTCGCGAGCTTCAAAACGAGAATATTGACGTGATCAACTACACAGAAAACTTAGAGCTATACATACAGCGAGCTTTAAGTCCGGCGAAGATCAGCGGCATTCGTATTGATGAAGAGAAAAAGAGGGTTTCGGCTTTCTTACCTGCAGATCAGGTTTCACTAGCCATTGGAAAAGGTGGTCAAAACATTAAGTTGGCGTCAAGATTGATTGCAATGGAGATCGATGTTTTCAGAGAGAATGAAGAGATCGACGAGGAGGATGTAGACTTACAAGAATTTGGTGACGAGATCGAAAGCTGGGTAATCGAAGAATTACGCAGAGTAGGTTTAGACACTGCAAAGTCTGTTTTAGCGCTAGATAAGGAAGAATTACTACGCAGAACAGACCTAGAAGAAGAGACAGTAGATAACATTATTAGCATATTACAACAGGAGTTTGAATAAATAAACCTTAAAATATGCTGTAAAAAACAATAAAGTACTTTAATTTTACAGGAGTGTTGCGCATATCTGATGTCGGCACTTCAAAATTTACCCCGGATATAGCGAATATATGGCTGAAGAAAGAATGCAAAGGTTAAGTCAAGTAGCCCGAAAATTGAACGTAGGTATTCAGACGATTGCTGAGTTTTTACAAAAGAAAGGATTCGAAGTAGAATCTAGTCCAAACTCAAAGATTTCCTCTGAGCAATACAGCATGCTGGAAAAAGAATACCAAGGCTCTGCTCAAGAGAAGAAAGAGGCTAGTGACCTAAAAATCGGTACTTCAAAGCATGCTGAGCCAGAAGTAGAAAAAGCTAAGCCGGAGCCTCCTAAGGAGGTGCCACCGACAGAAGATCGTGAGATCTTGATAAAAAATCTATCCTCTTCTGATGCTTCACCAGCGAAGGAGAAATCTAAAGAAGAGCCTAAATCTGAAGCTCCCGCTGAAGAGAAAAAAATAGAAAAGGCAGAAACCTCCCGAGTGACGTTAAGCGGTCCGAAGGTGGTAGGTAAAATCGATCTTGATGCTGGAAAGGCAAAAAAGAAAGAGGAGCCTAAAAAAGAGGAGCCCAAAAAAGAGGAGCCTAAAAAAGAGGCACCTCAAAAAGAAGAGGTGAAAGCTAAAGAGGCAGCTCCTAAGCAAGAGATAGCCTCTAAGGACAAAAAAGAAGATAAGAAAGAGACTACTCCTCCAGTAGCTGAGAAGGAAAAAGAGAAGCCGGCTGTTCCGTCATCCCCCGCTAAAAAAGAAGAGACTCCTGAAAAGTCAGCAAAGAAAGAAGAAGCACCAGTAGAGAAATCTAAAGAGGCTACTCCGCCTATTGAGGAAGTGCCTAAAGAAGAGGCTAAAAAGGATGAAATGATTACTGGGAAGCACGATTCTCTGAAGGGACTTACCGTGCTTGGTAAAATCGAATTGCCTGCGGAAAGAGCGAAAAAGAAACCGAATAAACCCCTTACTGCAGAGGAGAGGAAAAAGAAAAAGCGTCCTAGAAAACGCATTGATAAACAGCCCGCCGGCTCAAGCACAGGTGCGACAGGATCCCAGCCTCCTAGAGTTTTAGGAACCGGTGCTGGTGCGGCAAGACAAAAAGGCAAGTTTAAGCAACAAAAGCCAGGTGGTGTCAAGAAAGATGCCAATAAAGAAATTACTGAAAAGGACGTTCAAGAAAAATTGAAAGCTACCTTGGCCAAAATGAGTGGTGGATCCAATCAGGGAGGTCGAAGAGCTAAATATAAGAAAGGTAAGCGTCAAGCCGCTCAGGAAGCTCAAGATGAGCAAATGAGACAAGATCAGGACAACAAAACTTTGGTGACCACCGAGTTTATTTCAGCCAATGACTTGGCATCGCTACTAGACGTTTCTGTGAATGAAGTTATCAGTACATGCATGAGTTTAGGCATGTTTGTGTCGATCAATCAGCGATTGGATGCTGAGAGTATCACTGTAATTGCAGATGAATTTGGCTACGATGTCGAATTCACCGGTACGGACGACGAGATGGAAATCGAAGTGGAGGAAGATAATCCGGATAATATTAGTGATAGAGCTCCTATTGTTACCATCATGGGTCACGTAGACCACGGTAAAACATCTTTGCTTGACTATATAAGAAGCAGTAAAATTACCTCTGGTGAAGCAGGTGGTATCACCCAGCACATTGGTGCTTATGATGTAATGACTGAGGGTGGTAAGAGAATTGCATTTTTAGATACACCGGGTCACGAAGCCTTTACTGCCATGCGTGCTAGGGGTGCAAAGGTGACTGACGTAGCCATCATTGTGGTAGCTGCGGACGACAACGTGATGCCACAAACAAAAGAGGCAATCAACCACGCTCAAGTGGCTGGTGTACCGATCGTGATTGCGATCAATAAAATGGATAAGCCCAATGCCAATCCTGAAAAGGTGAAAGAGGAATTGGCCAATATCAACATCTTGGTTGAAGACTGGGGTGGTAAATATCAGTGTCAAGAAATATCAGCCAAAACAGGTCAAGGAATTGACGAGCTACTAGAAAAAGTACTCCTTGAGGCAGAAATATTAGAATTAAAAGCCGACCCTACTAAAAAAGCTGTAGGTACAGTAATTGAAGCTACACTCGATAAAGGTCGCGGTTATGTAACGACAGTACTTGTACAGTCGGGTACCTTAAAAGTTGGTGATGTAATGCTTGCTGGTTCTCACTTTGGTAAAGTAAAGGCCATGTTCAATTACAGAGGTCAGAAAGTACAAGAAGTAGGGCCAGCCACTCCTACACTCATGCTCGGTTTGGACGGAGCACCACAAGCAGGTGATAAGTTCAATGTAATGGAGTCTGATCGTGAGGCACGTGATGTCGCTAATAAGAGAGCGCAGATCCTACGAGAGCAGAGCATGCGTACCAAGAAACATATCACCCTTGATGAAATTGGTCGTCGATTGGCTATTGGTACTTTCAAGGAGTTGAATGTGATTGTAAAAGGTGATGTGGATGGTTCTATCGAGGCTTTAGGGGATAGTTTATTGAAGTTATCTACTGACGAAGTACAGGTTAACATTATCCATAAAGCGGTAGGTCAGATTTCAGAATCAGATGTACTCTTGGCTTCTGCTTCTGATGCGGTAATCTTAGGATTCCAAGTAAGGCCATCGCAAAAAGCCAAAAACCTTGCTGAAAAGGAAGAAATCGAAATCCGTCATTATTCCATTATCTACGATGCGATCAATGATGTGAAGGATGCAATGGAAGGTATGTTATCGCCTGAGATGGTAGAAGTGATTACCGGAAATATTGAAGTACGAGATGTCTTCAAGATTACTAAAGTCGGTACCGTAGCTGGTGGATATGTGACCGATGGATTTATCAAGCGTAGTAGTAAGGTGAGACTTATCCGTGAAGGTATTGTGACCTATACCGGTGAGGTAGATCAGCTTAAAAGATTTAAAGAAGATGTGGCCGAAGTCAAAAACGGATACGAATGTGGTATCAGTATCAAGAAATATAATGATATCAAAGTGGGCGATGTGATCGAGGCATTTGAAGAGAAAGAGACTAAAAGAACTTTATAATCAACTCAACAAACACTCAAATATAAAAAGCCTCGGACTTCGGTCTGGGGCTTTTTTGATTGATACAGTTCCCGACCAGATAAGTTCTATAGTGGTTTGGATAATCCTCAATTCATTTTACGTTCTTAATTTTAAACTCATTATCGAATTGGGCAATATTCAATTTAGTCGGTAAGCGTCCTATAACAACTTTTTATCAATCATGAAGCTTCTTGGTTCAAGGTCATTCCCCCTACTTTACAAAAGTTGATTTCGTAAGCTAACGACTTTAAAATTGCATTTAAATGAGAAGATTATTGTACTTTAGCTTGCGTTAGTCAGAATCTATTAAGGGCGTGCTTAAAAACAGCTAAATTGTTGATCAATAAATTAAAAAGCTTATGAAATTTATTTGAGGAGACGTGTTTTTAGCAAGCCCTTTGTAGAAAGTAGCTTTACTGGAAGCCCTAAGCGACAATGAAAAGCAAACCATTTACAC
>JAFIEW010000142.1 GCA_020832375.1 Cyclobacteriaceae bacterium | reverse complement strand
TACCTGACTCTTTAGCTCTTATTTTGCTTTCTCTTCTATCGTTAACTCTTATAGTGTAGAGATTATCACCTTTTGTTACCTCCTGACCTTCAGTAACAAAATATTCAACAAATACTCCTTCGTCAGTGGCATTAGCATATACAAATTCTTTATAAATTCTGTCACTAGCCGGAAGAGTACCGAGTGTATCTATACTTACAACTACACTATCTCTACCATAATCAAGGGTAATGATCTCCTCATTTCTAGTTGTTATATAAAATGTGCCATTGTCAATGAATTCCATTAGTGTATCCATATTCGAAGCGTACTGTCCATAAACCTCTCTGTATGCAATTTGAGCCTCACGGAGAACTTTTAATCTTTCAATTACTTTATTTTCAGATCTTTCAATTCTTTTTTCTTCTTCTACTTCAAATTTTATGCTACTGTACAGATAAAATGCTAAGCCTCCACTTATTACATAAAACAATATTGTGAGCAACGTACTAGATGTAAATCTCATGTTCTTTTTGTTGATTAAGTCTTATTGTTTGAGTTATATAGAATATACTGCTATTTTATGGATTATTTTTGAAAATAAGAAAACAAAAGGTAATTATTATTTGTCTGGCAACCTTCTTTCTTTTTCTATCCTCTTAAATCTTTAATATATCCGTTCTTTGCAAAGATCTGTTCAATCGAATCAATATCCCAAAGAATTGAATGAATATTTTCCTTGTCTTCTGTTTTTATTTCGGAAAGAGTCATCATTGATACATCTTCGATTATTTGATCCTCTTTGCTGAGTTCCGGATCCTTTCCTAGTTGAATAGTACCATAGATTTTTGAGACTTTAAAAAATAATTCAACTGCATGCAAAGGTAAATGCATAAATTCATTTACGAATAAGAATTCTCCTACTTCAATTGATACTTTTACCTCTTCTTTAAATTCTCTCTCTAGATTATTTTTTAAATCCAATCCAAACTCTAATTCACCACCTGGAGGAGACCAAAAATACCCCTTTTGATTTGGGTATGCATGTTTTACTAAAAGTATAGCATCATCCTCAACATAAAGGCCGCTAACTCTTACACGAGTGCGGCCTCCAAATTTACTAACGGGGTGCTCTTCTACCTGCATTTAGTTGATGATGCCTTCCAATACATCTTTAATCGGAACTCTTTGTCCATCTTTGTATGGAACAATCCATGCATCACTTACCCCCATTTCTCTCATATATTTTTTAAAGGTATCAGCCTCCCAATAGTCACGGAAATGACCTAAAGTATATCTAAATGCGCCATTTTCCATTTCTCCTCCTGTAAATGTATCGCTTTTATCAAAGTATTTTGTCAGATCTTTATTTCTAAACGCTCCGATTTGTACTCTAAACCAAATACCTTCATCTGGTCTTATTTGTTGAGCGCTTATATCTTTTACCTCTTGCTTAGCCTTTTGAACTTCTTCTATCCTTTTCTTAGCTTGATCTAATTGAGCTTTTAATCTCTCAATTTCATTTTTTTGATCGTCTATTTGTTCGTCCTTTTCTTTTACTCTTTGATTGACTCTTTCTAGCTGATTACTTAAGCTTTCTACTCTTCCCCTTAAGTCGTCCAATTCATTTTTCTTCGCAAGAAAATCCTCTGGAGGCATTCTTCGTTTTTCTCGTTTTAACTGCCGTCTCTCTTTTCTGCTAAGGTCTTGAGCGACCACGTCAGCTACAAATGCACCTCCAAAAACGAATAAAAATAGGAATACAATTTTTCTCATGTGAATTCTCAATTAGGTAGTTTTATGATTTTGGGAAGATAAGTATATCTTCCCAATTAAAAGCTGTTAATTTTCTATTAAAAGGTTTTGATATCATTGATTTATATCAAAACTTATTAATTGAAACTACAATATTTAATGCAATGTAGCAAATTATTTAAAAAATTAGCTCAGATTTCCAATCATTTTTTCAGGAACCACCCATTCATCAAATTGGGCATCAGTCAAATAACCTAGACTAATGGCAGCATCTCTCAATGTTGTGGCTTCTTTATGTGCCTTTTTAGCTATTTCTGCAGCCTTCTCATATCCAATATGTGTATTCAATGCTGTTACCAACATCAAGCTATTCTCCAAATTCGATTTTATGTTTTTATAATTTGGTTCTATGCCTATGGCGCAGTTACGATTAAATGAATCACATGCTTCACCTATTAGCCTTGCCTGATCTAGTAAGTTAGTGATCATCATAGGTTTGAAAACATTGAGTTCAAAATGTCCATTACTTCCTCCTACTGTTATTGCTGTGTCAAGACCAATCACTTGAGCGCAGACCATAGTTAAGGCTTCTGATTGAGTTGGATTAACCTTACCAGGCATAATTGAAGATCCAGGTTCATTTTCAGGTATGAGTATCTCCCCAATACCGCACCTAGGCCCTGAAGCCAGCATTCTTACATCATTCCCTATTTTCATCAAGCTTACAGCAAGTTGTTTTAGAGCACCACTTGTCTCAACAATGGCGTCGTGAGCCGCTAATGCTTCAAACTTGTTTTCGGCTGTAATAAATGGTTGGCCTGAGAAATTAGCTATCTTTTTTGCAACTAGTTCAGAATAACCTTTTGGAGTATTAAGGCCTGTGCCAACCGCTGTACCTCCAAGAGCTAACTCTGAAAGATGGTTTAATGTGTTTTTAAGCGCCTTTATTCCATGAGCTAGCTGACTTGCGTATCCGCTGAATTCGTGGCCTAAGGTCAATGGTGTTGCGTCCATAAAATGGGTCCTACCTATTTTTACTACATCTTTAAATTTATCAGCTTTTTCTTTAAAAGTGTTATAAAGGCTTTCGATATGAGGTATCGTTTCTTCCACAATCATTTTGTACGCCGCAATATGCATTGCTGTAGGGAAGGTATCGTTAGATGATTGCGACTTGTTGACATCATCATTTGGGTGTACTTTCTTTTTATCATCACTAAGAGAACCTCCCAATAATACATGAGCCCTGTTGGCAATTACCTCATTGCTATTCATATTCGATTGGGTACCTGACCCTGTCTGCCATACAACTAGAGGGAATTCTGAATCATGTTTGCCTTCTAAAATCTCATCACAGACTTTTGCAATTATTGTGGCTTTGTCTTCTGACAAAACCCCTAATTCAGCATTTGTTAGGGCGGCAGATTTCTTTAATATTGCGAAAGCACGAATCACCTCTATTGGCATTCGATGTCTATCACCACCAATGGTAAAATTTTCAAGTGACCTTTGTGTTTGAGCTCCCCAGTATTTGTTGGCAGGAACCTTGATTTCACCCATCGTGTCTTTCTCGATTCTATATTCCATCTTGTTGATTATTTATTGGTTGTTATTGGTTTTCGTACTGCAATTTTACAAAATTGTTGTAAACACCGTCTTTTAATTGTGATAATTCTTTATGGGTACCCGATTCAATTATTTCACCTTGCGACATAACAAATATCTGATCCGCTTTTCTCACTGTTGCAAGGCGATGTGCAATGATAATTGTCGTCCTGTTTTTCATTACTTCTTCCAGAGCCTCCTGTACTAAGGTTTCGCTAGCGGCATCTAGTGCTGATGTTGCCTCGTCTAATATTAAAATATCAGGATTCTTTAGAAATGCTCTAGCAATAGCTATTCTTTGCTTTTGCCCACCACTGAGCTTTACACCACGCTCTCCAACCTCTGAATCTAGGCCTTCAGGCAATTGGCAAATAAATTCCCAAGCATTTGCTCTTTTTGCAGCCTCTATAATATTTTCTTCTGTTTGTTCAGGTGAGGCATAAGCGATATTCTCTCGTATACTACCTCCAAATAAAATTACATCCTGTGGTACTACGCCTATTTTCGAGCGGTATTCTTTAAGTGGGAATGACGATATATCAATACCTCCTATGGTAATACGGCCTTCTTGAATATCATACGAACGTAAAAGGAGCTGGGCAAGTGTTGATTTTCCTGCACCACTCGAACCGACAAGTGCTACTTTTTGCCCCGCCTCGATGCTTAATGAAAATGATTTAAGAACAGCTGTATCAGGTCTACTTTGATAACTAAAATTGATTTTGTCAAATATTATTTGTTGCTTAAGGCTTTTTAATACGACAAGTTGCTTACCAACTTCCATTTTTGACTCGTTTTCCTCATCAAGTAGTTCTAATACGCGCTCAGACGCACCAAACGCTTTTTGTACTTGACCATAAAGATCTCCTATACCAGCAATAGAACCTCCAATGAAAGTAGTGTAAAGTATAAATGATAATAACTCCCCTACGCTCATCATTCCAGACTGTACTAAAGACGCTCCGTACCACATGATAGCAACAATACCTCCAAATAATGCGAAAATGATAAAAGATATGAAAGACCCTCTCCATTTGGCCAAACTTAGTGATTTAGTAATTGCCTCATTCAACTTTGAAGTATACCTTTTATATTCATAAAGCTCACCCGTAAAAGCTTTTATCACCGAGATATTTTGAAGGTTTTCTTCAAGTATCACGTTTGAGTCAGCGACTTTTTGTTGGGTTTCTTTGGAGAGTTTTTTGATGAATCTACCAAAAAAAACTGCAACTATAATAATAAAAGGAAAACTCAGTAACATAAACAAACTGAGTCTAGGCGTAGTATAAAATATTATACTTATCCCTGCAAGTAGTGTGATTAGCTGTCGGATAAGTTCAGCAAGAGAAGTATTGAAACTGTCTCTTATTACAGAAACATCATTAGATACTCTGCTAAAGAGTTCACCCGTTCTATTTTGATCATAAAAACTTAACGGTAGATTTACGAAATGCTTGAATAGGTCTTTCATTAAGTCTGTAGATGACTTTACCATTGTGTAGGTAAAGAAATATACCCTGCCGAAGGAGAAGACACTTTGAATCGCTAAAATTAGGATAAGTCCAATTGCAATTTGGTTTATAGAAGTAAATATCCATTCTTGGTTACCTGTTGCTACATCTAAAAGCTTGCCGGCTACATATGGAAATGCTAATAAGGTGGTACTGCTGAAAAATAAACAGATAAGGCCTAGTATGAAATATCGAAGATAGGGCCTTAAATAGGAATAGAGTCTTTTGCTAGCTTGTATTTGGCTTTTAGAAATTTTTTTAGACGTGGATTTTTGTTCGTTCATTAATCGTATTTAATTTTTTGATAACTCTTTGCTATCAACTTATATTATACCCTCAAAGTTTAGATTGACAATGCTCAGGTAAAGATAATAGATTAACTACTGCCAACTCGATTTAAATGATATTTGATTAGAACACGGATTTGATGACTTTCCTAATCATGATGCCTCAATTAATGATCAAAAAAAATAGATTATGCTTATATCTATAAATACATCAGTTATAGGAGTTTGTTTATGAAGTAAATGCATTATAAGCACAGTAATCACATCCAAATTGCATTTAGTCTAATTAACTTAATAGACTTCGAATTTTTTCTCTTAGTAATATCAAAGAGATTATTTTTTGAAAAGTCTACCAATGGCTCTTACCATTTTTTTCTCTTTTTCCCAGAAAAAGCTGAATTGTCCGAGTAGGAAACCATAAACCAGTAGAAGAATTTGGTAGGCAGGGAATACAAAAACAAGATAACTTACAGCTTTGATCCAAAAATCAGTGTCTGCATCAAATCCCAAGGCTAAGAAGAGTGCTTTTCTTAAATACACAACTGTAGAGCCAGTAAGAGTGAAAACTATTAAGATGAGTACGACTTGAAGCATGCTTTCTAGTCCCCACTTTACCTTTAGTTTGATAAGAAAATTATTTGGAACCGTTACTTCTGTAGCCTCTTTTTGGTTGTCTTTCTGTAAATCTTGCATTGGATCTATATCTATAAATTACTTAATCACCACATTAGGGGTCTTTAATTAATAATACAAAGTTACGAATTGAAAACGAGATATATATGACATCGGTCATCTTATCATATAATAAATACCAATTGCTTATTCAAGATTTTCTATCAACTATGGTATGGTTGGTTGATTGTAGCCATTAGTTTTTAATGAAATGTAGCGATCTATTATTTTGGTTTTAAGTTTATTATTCTATTTCAATAAAAAAGGCTAAAAATATAATAATGCTATTTGGTGGCGGATTTATATTTTACAGCGATAAAAGAAAAATATTTTGAAGTTTATTAGGATAACCTTTATTCTTTAAAATTTCATCTACGTAAAACTCGAAATTGAGGTTGTGTTATGGGTAAGTCCTTTGCAACAGCTGAGGTTGCTTTAAAATTGAGTTGGTTGATTTAAAAAGAAAACACTCAAGAGTTAATTTTTGAGTGTTTTCTTTTTAAATGTTGTTTTATATTCTAGTCGATTTTCGTCTTTCTAATTCTTTTTTAATATTTAAAAGTTCTCTGCTGCTCTGTCCTTTAACGCTTGTGTTTTCTTTAGCTCTTCTTACTAAATAAGGAGCAACTGACTTTACAGGGCCATATGGGACATATTTTGCTACATTAAAGCGAGGAACGGTCAAATTGAAAGAAATATGATCGCTCATTCCATAAAGTTGGGCGAAAAATACCCTCGGATCCTTAGGGTGTAAGCCTTTATCTTGTATAAGCTTTGCTAACTTATAGTTGCTTTCTTCATTGTGGGTACCAGAACATAGTCCCATTCTATCAATATGATTCATACAAAACTCTTGAGCTAGATCAAAGTCTCTATTGGTATCCTCTTTTGTTTTATGAATTGGATCTTTGTACCCCATTTCTTTAGCCCTTTCGCGCTCTTTTTCCATGTAGGCGCCTCTTACTAGTTTGGCACCCAAGTGAAAGGGATGTTTTTCTGATAGTTCATAATGAAATTTAAGACGTTCAAGAATGTCATTTCTGTATAACTGATAAGTGTTATAAATAATTGCGCTCTCTTGATTATATTTCCTCATCATGTCGATTGCAATATCATCTATAGTGTCTTGAATCCAAGATTCTTCGCCGTCAATAAAGACTCGGATTTTATTTTCATAAGCGCTTTTGCAAATCTCATCAACTCTATTCTTGAATGCTTCAAATTCGGCTAGTTCTTTTTGTGATAGCTGGACTCCTGATTGTTTCTTTTCTAATAACTTAAATCTACCTAAACCGGTCATCTTAAACACACAGAATGGTATTTCTGTGCGTTTAGTGGCATGAAGAATATTTTGCATTACTTCCTTCTTAACTCTTTCGAAGCCTTTTTCATTCTTTTCCCCTTCAACCGAATAGTCTAAAATTGTTCCTACCTTATATTGATATATTTTCTCGATAGTTTGTGTACAATCTTTTATATTCTCACCTCCACAAAATTGTTCAAATAGTGTCTTTTTGATAATCCATTTAATAGGTAATCTTAGTTTTAAACTTAACTCAAGTAAACTAGTGCCTAGAGAAGTAAGCCAAGGATATTTAACAACAGAAAAAAGCAAGTTTGCTTTCCTTAGTTCCCAGTCAGTTTTATAAATAAAGGCTCTCTCAGTATTATCAAAATCTAGTATGATTTCTTTCTCGGTGTCCTGTTGTTGGTTCATGCTTCTTATATATTACATTATTGATGTATTATGTTTACCTAGTTTGGTGCTTAGTAGTTACTAGAGTTATAAATTATTTTATAAGTACTTGTAGTCGCTGGTAATTAATAAAGGGGTTATTCATTTCTTGGGGTAGTAGATTTTTACTATTTTATAAATTTGTTCGTTTGACTTTTATATTCCGCACGTTATACGTAGAAAGAGCTATTAGAACATTGATATTTTTGTTATCATCTACATTAATTCATTTCCTTTCTTTGTATTTCCTAATTGCTACCAATGTTCATCCAAAATTAGCTTATAATCTTCATTTATTTTTATCCAACGGCATCATTTTATTTACTCAGATACTGACTAATATGATGGAAGGTAGTTAAAAGTGCAATTTGTGATCGATTTGCCAATAATATAGGTGGAAGTATAGATCAAAAATACTAACTTCACACATAGTTTTAAACGTTTATGAATCTAACTTTGAGCAATCTAAAATTTAAACCAATACTGGTAATTCTTTATTTTGTTGCAATCAACAATTAAAAATATGCTTATCCGCTTAACTACATAAATAGATATACGCACTGAAAAGATACAG
>JAFIEW010000010.1 GCA_020832375.1 Cyclobacteriaceae bacterium | reverse complement strand
ACCTAATATAAAAATGAAGTACCACTGTATTTTACCCTTTGCAATGTAAGGATTGAGTTTTTTGTAGATATTCATATATTAAAAAGTTGATGAAGCCTGATAAGCTTCCATTACTCTACAAATTTAAAATTTTATTTTATGTATATCCTAAGTATAAAAACTCAATCCACACTCATTTTATAGATTTTTGTTGCGCACTATTATTTGCTGTTGTCATTTCTCAGGCATTATAACTGATTCAATTCTTCTTCTTTGAAATGAATGAATAAAATAGTCTTCATTGGCTTTTTGTTGTATTCAAGAGTAATCAATAGATGCATTTTTGAATCATATCAAATAGATTCCTTTAACTTTAAAGCCACTAACCAACATTATCTGATTATGAAAGCAATGATCTGTGATCAACTTGGGCCAGCCGATAGCCTGAATTTAAAGGAAGTAGCGTCTCCAGTTTGCGGTGAGCGCCAAGTGAAAATTCAAATTCACGCCTGTGGGGTTAACTTTCCTGATATACTCATTATACAAGGCAAGTACCAATTTAAGCCTGAGCTACCCTTTTCGCCTGGGGGTGAGGTTTCAGGCGTCATTATCGAAAAAGGTTCAAAAGTATCTCATCTAAAAGAAGGTATGCGAGTGCTTGCGCTTTGTGGTTGGGGTGGTTTTGCTGAAGAGGTAGTAGTGGATGCTAGTCGCGTATTTCCTATTCCCGATGCGCTTGATGATATTACCGCAGCCTCCACTTTATACACCTATGGAACTGTTTATCACGCCTTGGTCGATCGAGCTCAATTGCAGAAGGGTGCTAAAGTTCTTGTTTTAGGTGCTTCTGGTGGTGTTGGATTGGCTGCAGTAGAACTGGCCAATGTTTTAGGTGCTGAGGTGATCGCTGCTGCATCTTCAGAAGATAAGCTAGAAACCTGCAAGCATAAAGGTGCGCAACATCTTATAGATTACTCTAAGCCTGATTGGAAAGATAAAATCAAGGAGTTGGTTGGTGAGGTGGATGTTATTGTTGACCCTGTGGGCGGCGATTATTCTATTTTAGCGCATCGTTGCATGGCTTGGGGAGGAAAGCACTTGGTTATTGGTTTTGCCGCAGGAAGCATTCCGGAAATCCCCCTTAACTTAACTTTGCTGAAGGGAAGTGCCGTTATGGGTGTGTTTTGGGGTAGTTTCGCAGAAAAAGAACCGCAAAAAAATCTACATAACTTCTCAGCAATCATGAAGTTAATGGCAATAGGACAGCTAAGGCAGCACTATCATGCGGTTTATCCACTAGAG
The DNA here is from genome assembly GCA_020832375.1 of Cyclobacteriaceae bacterium. Taxonomy (GTDB): domain Bacteria; phylum Bacteroidota; class Bacteroidia; order Cytophagales; family Cyclobacteriaceae; genus JAFIEW01. Next base: position 56,519 of record JAFIEW010000010.1, on the reverse strand, counting down.
TGTGCGAAAGAAGCGCTTAAAGCCATCGAAGAACGGACCATCAAAGGCAAGGCCGTTGTCTTGGTCAAGGAGGTTGAGCGTCCCTCATCCCCCGCAAAAAAAGAAAAGGCTAAAGCACAGCCTACCAAGGGTAAGTTTCATTTGAGTAAAATGGAAGATCTTGACTTACTTACAGAACATGACTTCGACCTTCAGCCGACCTTAGTGCTGAGCCAAGATAAAATCAATCAATTCGCTGAGGCAACGGGCGATTTTCAGTGGATTCATGTAGACCCCAAGCGCGCCAAGGATATGTTGCCTGGGGGGAAAACTTTAGCTCATGGATATCTCTCGTTATCTGCATCGGCAGGCTTTATTTCTGAGTTGATGGTGTGGGATGAGGGGGTAATTTTGCTCAACTATGGTACTAATAAGGTTCGTTTTCCTGAGCCAGTGCCTGTTGATTCTCAGATCCAATTGAAGATCAATGATGTAAAAGTTGATAAGCGTTCGGAAAGAACAGCCTTGCTCACTTTCAATTGCGAAATCAGAGGGGAGAAGGTCGATAAGCCATATTGCGCGGCCGAACTGTTGGTGATGGTGCAATTTCCACACTAGTGTTTTACGCGTTTCAATTGTGATAGGGAAACGTTGGTAGTATTTTAACGAATGAATTTTCCAATACAGTCAAACAATTAAGGATAAGTGTCCGTAAACCAACAAGATAAATGAATCACAGAACCTAATTGATAAATCCTAAAACTCGATGAAACCACAAACTTTATTGAAGATATTGCGCATAGTAGCCTATGTGGAGGGTACGACGTATTTATTATTATTCGTAACCATGCCACTGAAATACATGGCGGATATGCCTGCACCCAACTATTGGGTGGGTATGACGCATGGGGTTTTCTTCATCTTTTACTTGCTGCTCGTGCTTATGGTAGCAATACCTTATAAATGGTCTAAAATGGAAATATTTTATGCAGGGCTTGCCTCTATCATTCCTGTGGGAACTTTCGTAGCGGATCATAAAATTTTCAAAAAATATGAAAACCAAGTTCCTGGGCAGGAGGCGAAGATATAAAACTTTTTGAGTCTATGAACAATAGTCACAAATTACTCACACTATTCGCTCAGTTGTAAGATTGCTAATCATGTGAACCCGAAGTTAGTTTTTACTTACTTCGGGTTTGTCTTTTTAAGTCTTTGATACCTAATCAAGATAAAGAACCTTCTTAAGACAGCCTTTATGATAAAAACACTTTGCTTGCTTATTGCTCAACCATAACAACAGAAAGCTTATTTACCATGAAACGATCTATTTTCACATTGATGCTTGTATCTTTTTTCAATATTTGCCAAGGACAAAGTCAAGTATGGAATCTTTCATTAGGTGAGTATCGGTGGGAAAACCGTGTTCTTTTAGTGTATGCTTCTTCTGAGGAAGCGATTGAGGCGCAAGTTGAGTCCCTTCAAAAAGACAAAAATGGCATGGCAGATAGAAAATTAAAGTACTTTAGTTTTTTACTTCCGCTTAGAGGTGAAGTACCTGATCAAGTACAAGCTTCTTCTGATCCAGAACTTATACTTATTGGTCTTGATGGTCAAGTAAAGCGTAGATTTCAAGGTTTTACCCAGCTCGATGATATCTATGAGCTCATCGATCAAATGCCTATGAGGCAACAAGAAATAAGGCGCAGGAAAAAATAACATCTACCATCGCTCGGCAGCGATGCGCTCTCTATCGTAAATCAAACGGCCATTTCTATCCCATTCTTTTGAAATGTAGGCATCTCCCTTATTCTTTCGGTAGGGATCATTAGGATAGATGATTTCCTTCTTGCGCTTTTGGCGAAGTTTATAATATTCCATCCATTTACCTACTGGTTGGTCATTCTTAAATTCACCTCTTACTGCAATGGCTCCATTTCTATGGAAGTGATAGTAATTCCCCTCTCGCTTTCCGTATTCGATAGGAATTACTTCTTTGACCAACTTCTTGTTAGTATCGAAATAGGTGATTTTAGACTCCTTGGGCCATCCTTTATGGTAGGAAAGTTTATGGAGAAGTATGTCACGCCGGTTGTAGGTCATCCATCGTTGATGCTTCATACCATGGTAGAAAACACCTTCTTCGATTACTTGGTCACCTAAAAGCTTCTGATATGGGCCATGCATCAGTTCCATATCCTTTTCGTTGGGATTGGAGCTTATTTTAATCTTTCGTTCTTTTCGATCAAACCAATGTATATCCCGAACATAAGCATCGGGATTGGCTTTAGGCATCTCTTTTTTCTTGATCGTGTAGAAAAGCTCTAGCACCATTTTATCACCAAATCCGGTTTTAGCAAATCTTTTACGTGTCTTAATCCCAAAAAATACCTTTCGTTTTTTCTTAATGATGGGGTCTATGCGCTCATCATCTTCCTCCTCTTCATCAAAATCGATGGTAAGCGGTGCACCTCCCAGTAGGGTATCTGCTTGTACAAGTACTTCGTCAGGACCAACCTCTTTGCCATCGAGCTCTTTGAAAATGTCGTAATTAGGATCAATGGTTTTTGGGAAGAAGGTCTTTTTGAACCAATTATCTTCTTCTATAGTCTGAGCATGAACGCTTTGCAGCGTAAAGGAGGAAAATGCTAAAAGAAAGAAAAAAGATAGTAAGCGCATATGAGAATCGGTAATAATCGCAGGCATCAAAGGTTGTATTTCTGTTTTTTCAACAGAGTTTTTGTCTTTTTATTGTTTTAAGACGTTGACAATATACTTCAATTTGATTGAAGGTGAAAAAATTCCTTCTTCATCAATTATTTTTTCTTGGGATGAGGGGGGATTTAGGGCTTACTTTTGTTACAAAGTAACTGAACATCGTTCAGCCTGAGGGATCAACTATTACACGATCTCTTTTAGCTTGAACTTTCTTGAGTTATCGTTATTCTATATGCTTATCCGCATAATTACATCAATAGATTTACGTTTTGAAAAGACACAAATCCTTAGTTTGTGACACCCTTTCAGGGCTGAGTGCATGCCTTCTAATTTTCACAGGGCTTCACCCTGTGCTATGCAATATTGCGCCTTCAGCACTTTTAAGGGATAATAGTCCTTTAAAACTTAAGGTGCAAACAAGCGGATATGCATATTATTTTTTTAACTAGATTTTATTAGTAAAAAGCATGGCCTTTCAAAATTAGACTATCCATCATGGTATTCATCTTTTAGATGAGCAGTAAGGTATCAACTCATCATCGCTTTTTCTCCATCTCGGATCGGTCAGAAGGGTAGAAAATTTGGTTAGTAAAGTAATTTAAAGACCTTTAAATCGGGCTATGATAAAAGGTAGGTCTTAGATGTGTTAATTTAGGAGTTTTAAATACTTATGCTTAATAGCTATTCCTTTTTTGAGGAAACAGCCAAAGGTCATGAGATCTTTTGTTCCATTAAAGCATGACTTGAGCTATGAAGAAGGTAGGAAGTTTTAAAGTTATAGAAGATCTATCGACAGTGTTTTCATTCCACCCTAAAAAAGAAAGAAGGTGATAGCGTAAGGCAAATTTTTCTTAGAGGGATTGTTGGCAGTGGGTGGAATAAAATTGTATTTTTGCTAGTTGAAAATTTGGCAATAAAGATTAAATAAATACAGATGAGTGCTGAAAAACGAGTGTATCAGGTAGGAGAAAAAATTAAGGCGCTTCTAAGTGCTACTGCGCTTGATAGAGAAGTGATATTAAGGGCGTGGGTTCGAAATAAGCGCGGTAATAAGCATGTTGCATTCATATCGGCTAACGACGGCTCTTGTCTGTCGGGCATACAGGTGGTGGCCGATGTAGAGAAAATCGGTGAGGACTTGCTCAAGGAGGTGACTGTGGGTAGCGCTATTTGGGTAAAAGGACAATTAGTAGCTTCCGCTGGTAAAGGGCAGCAAGTGGAGGTTGTTGCTGAAGAAGTGCGTGTTTTGGGAGGTGCAGATGCAGAGAAATATCCGATTCAGCCGAAGAAGCATTCTTTGGAGTTTTTGAGGGAGCAGGCTCACCTTCGTGTGCGGACTAGTACTTTTGGTGCGGTATTCAGAATAAGGCATGCGATGAGCTACGCAGTTCATCATTTTTTCAATTCAAAAGGCTTTTTTAATGTGCATAGTCCTATTTTGACGGCTACTGATGCTGAGGGGGCAGGTGAAATGTTTCGTGTTACCAACCTAAATCTCAAGGATTTGCCGCGTACTGATGATGGAGAAATTGATTACTCGCAAGATTTTTTTGGTCGTCCTACTAATTTGACGGTTTCGGGTCAGTTGGAGGCCGAACTATTGGCGCTTGGCTTAGGCGAAGTTTATACTTTTGGACCTACCTTCAGAGCGGAAAACTCCAATACAAGCCGCCACTTGGCTGAGTTTTGGATGATTGAACCTGAAATGGCATTTGCCGAGCTTTCGGATAATATTGCACTAGCTCAAGAATTCTTACAATACTTGGTCAATTATGCATTGGACAATTGTAGAGAAGACCTAGCATTCTTAGATCAACGACTCGCTGATGAAGAGAAAAATAAGAAAAAGGAAGAAAAAAGTGAGATGGGCTTGATCGAGAAGCTGGAGTTTGTGGCTAATAATGACTTTAAGGTGCTCACTTATACTGAGGCGATTGAGATCTTGAGAAATTCTAAGCCTAATAAAAAGAAGCAATTCAATTACCTAATTGATGAGTGGGGAGCTGATTTGCAGTCTGAGCATGAGCGATACTTGGTAGAGAAGCATTTTAAGATGCCTGTTGTCTTGAAAGATTACCCTAAAGATATCAAGGCGTTCTATATGCGTCAAAATGATGATGGTAAAACGGTCGCTGCTATGGACGTTTTGTTTCCTGGAATTGGAGAGATCATTGGTGGGTCACAAAGAGAGGAAAGGTTAGATAAGCTTACTCGACGAATGGAAGAGATGGATGTAAGCCAAGAGGAGCTATGGTGGTTTTTGGAAACAAGAAAGTTTGGTACTGTGCCACACGCTGGTTTTGGGTTGGGCTTTGAGCGCTTGATGCTTTTTGTGACCGGAATGACCAACATTCGGGATGTGATACCTTTCCCAAGGTTTCCTGATCATGCAGAGTTTTAATGTACTTTGTTTTGAGGATAAGATAAAAAGCGAGTTGATCTCGCTTTTTTTGTGTTTTGCAATTCATACTTTTAAATAGACAGACTGCTATTATTTTTGGTGAATTCGCAGAGTTTTAAAACGTTTTTTGATGAGTGTTTTCTTCATTTTATATTCTCAAGTCATGATTGGCTAAGAATGCTATATATTCCGATATTAATCAATTGTTAAGTTATGTTATTGGCTCAATGATTGTATTATATTTGTCGCAATTACCACAAGCGTAATAGTTGACATTAATGAAAAAGGCAATAATCTTTTTAGGCTTACTTATTTATGCTTTTTTAAGTTATGGGCAAGAATTGGCACCGTTGGCCGTGCAAGAAAGAGGAACTAGGAGTGATAGATATACCTTGGGGGTGAGCTTTGGGGTGTCCTCTTTTAATAGGGTGGGTATCGATGGGCCTTTTTCAGAAGACTTTGAATTAAGTACGAGGACTTTTGTAGAGCCTGAGGTGAATTTCAGGTATTTTTTTAGAAATTTTTCGGTTAAAACAGGCGTTTTATTTGGGGTACTAGGAGTAACACTTAGAGAGCGAGACAGGGTGGTTGCTCGACCTCAAATTGGTACTTATTTAGGGGTTCCAATAGAGATAGGGTATCACTTTCCGATATCACCGAGAGTTTATCTTCAGCCTACTGCTGGTCTACATTTTATTCAGTTCTTTTCTATCGAGGAGTCGATGACCGCTCAAGAAGGGACGGTCGGTAGTTTTTCTATCAATAGGGTCAATCAGGGTCCAACCCTACCCGTCGTCAATGCGTCTTTGGGTATCTCATTACATTATCGCTTTACTCCAGAGATTTTAGGCTTTATTGGTGCTGAGTTCAATCCAGGCTCAGCAACGGTAGTGACGATACAGAGCATTGCATTTAGAGGGGGAGAGGAAATATATCAACATGAAACTACTCTAAGAAATGAGAGGACGGTAATCAAGGCAGGCTATTACTGGTTTTTTTAGGTGACCTAGATTACGGTTGATTTTGATAGTGATTATAGTTACTTCTCTCAAGCATAAAAGCTGCTAGAAATAGTAAGCTATGCAGATTTTGTGTTGTATTCGCCGAGTATTCTTGTATATTTTGGTGACGCTTTTGATACTAGGTGTACCCAATAAAAATAGCTTTGCTCAGTCAGCGACTGGTGGATGGTTAATGTATTTTGGTGATAGTCCTATTGACGATAAGTGGAGTATTTACTCTGAAGTACAGATTCGGGATTACTTTCACCAGCAATTAAATAATCAATTACTTATACGTACGGGTGCTCGCTATTTGATAGACGATATTCATTCTGTCCGTATGGGTTACGCTTATGTGCATACTGCAGAGCCTCTTTCTAAAGGGCTTGATGCGGTAGAGCTAAGAGAGCATAGGATATGGCAGGAGTATTATCAACGTCATGCAAGAAAGATTTTTGTGCATAATCATCGCCTCAGATTAGAGCAACGGATGCAACAATTCGAAACAATGAATGGCCTTGATCAATCTTTTTCTTGGAGGCTTAGGTATCGACTGGGCCTGAAAGTGCCTTTGAGCAATATTTTACCGATTGCTTCTCGAAGTTTTCTCTTTGGCTATAATGAAGTCTTTATTATCCCTTCTTCTGAGCTTAATTTTTTTGACCGAAATAGAGTTTATTTTGCATTTGGATATCAGTTCAATGCTGAGATGAGTATTCAATTAGGGTTTTTACGCCAGCAAATTCATATGCCTGATAGAGAACTCAAACATTTAAATAGTGCTCAAATTGGAGTTTTTTATAATTTATACCGCATCATAAAAGAGTAATAGCGGGGGTATTATTAATCATCTTTAAGCGGAGCTGTTTTTCAATAATAGTTTATAAAGATTCCTGCAGGCCTGCTGTTGTATATTTACAAAAAAGCCCACTATGTCGATAGTGGGCTTTAAGAGTAGCCATTAAAATGCTATTTCGTCTTTCTTTCTAATACCTCGTCGATAAGGCCATATTCTTTTGCCTCAGGAGCGCTTAGCCAGAAGTCACGGTCAGAATCTCTTTCGATATCTTCAAAGGTTTTTCCGCTGTGCTTTGCTAAGATAGTATATAGTTCATCTCTCATTTTCATGATCAATTTATAAGAGATTTCCATATCTTTAGATTGACCCTGCATACCGCCTGAAGGCTGGTGAATCATCACTCTTGAGTGTGGCAAAGCTGATCTTTTTCCCGCAGCACCACCTGCTAGAAGTACAGCACCCATAGAGGCGGAAATACCTGTACAAATAGTAGCCACATCTGGTGCGATGTATTGCATGGTGTCGTACATACCCAAACCTGCGGTAACACTACCGCCAGGGCTATTGATATAAAGTAGCACATCTTTCTTAGCGTCTACTGATTCTAAGAAAAGTAATTGAGCAATGATGATATTTGAAATCTGATCATCAACTTGTGTGCCTAAGAAGATAATTCTATCCATGATCAAGCGACTAAATACGTCAATTTCTCTGAAATTGGTTGGACGCTCTTCGATCACAGCTCTAGTCATGTTTTCAAATTGCTGAATGTATGGGTCTACCACATGGCTACCAATTCCTTGATTTTTGATAGCAAATTTTCTGAACTCGTCTTTATTAATCATAAATGCTTTGTTTTGGTACAAATCTAAAAAAAAAGTCCTTTAAACAAAGGACTTTTAAATAACGATTTGGCTTATGTTAAGTTTGAGACTTCCTCACTAAATTCTTTTGGTGAGACCTCTTTCTCATTCACCTTGATTTTTGACTTAACTTCTGTAAGTACTTTTTCATTGAAAACTTCAGCCTGAGTGTTTTGGTAATTTTTACCATTTTCAGCTGTTAGGTAGTTTTGAACCAATTGATCCATTTGTCCACCAAGCATGTCTGCTGGCATTCCACTATTGCTGAAGTATTCACCGATCAACTCCTTCGTTCTTTCCACTACTTCCTCATGACCTACCTCAATTTTGTGAGCGTCAGCAATTTTTCTGCGGATGATACCCCACTTCATGTCTTTTAAGAAAAGGTGAAATTCTTTCTCAATGACTTCGTCTGTGATTTTTTCGTCATTGGTTGTTTTTAACCAGCGCTTCAAAAACTCATCAGGCGTATCTATCTTGATATCTTGAAGTAGTTGCTCTTTCACTTTGTAGCTGAAATATTTGTCAGCTTCTTTATCGTGATTTTCAGAGATTAATCTTCTCAATTCTGTTCTGAACTCTTCTTCGGTAGTAGCCTTGTCTTTACCAATTACTCTATCAAAAAACTCTTGGTTAAGTTCGGCGGCTTTTGGTCTACGTACTTGCTTTACCGTGAAACTAGCGCTTGCTTCATTAAATTTATCAGCTTCTTCTTGAGTAAGCCCCAAACTAACTGGTGTTACTTTCTCGCTTTTCAAAAGGTCTTTGATTTTCAAGCTAACCTTTTTGCCTTCAGAAATTCCCACCAACTTTTTAATTAGGGTTTTGCCTTCTAAAAGCTCTATTGGAATGTGGATTTCTTTCTCGAGTTTGTCATCGTCGATACTTACTTCAAGGTCACCCTTTAGAGTGTCACCCTCTTGACTTTCTTCAACGACCTCAGTTTCACCCATGTCGTTTTGTAAGTTTTCAATGGTCTCGTTAAGATGCTCATCATCAATTTTGATCACGAGTTTCTCGACGGCTATTGAATCATCGATGTTGGCTTCAAATTCAGATACTAAACCCAGTTCATAGCTAAATTCAAAGTCTTTGTCTGTATCCCAGTTAATCTTCTCAAAGCTTTCTTCAACAGGCAGTGGTTCACCTACTGTATTGAGTTTGTTATCTTTGATATAATCGTTGATTGCATGAGTAAGTAGATGATTTACTTCTTCCATCACCACGGATGTACCGTACATGTTTTTAATCATGCCGACAGGAACCTTTCCAGGACGGAAGCCTTTGATATTTGCTTTTTTAGCATAATCTTTAAGCTTTGCCTGTACGCGATCTTTATAGTCTTCCTCCGTCAACTTTACGGTTAAGACTGCCTCTAATTCACTCTTTTTCTCTAAGCTAGTATCCAAAACCTCTGTTTTTAAATGACCATGTATTAATAAGAAAACCCTTAATCTCGATTTCAAAAAAAATCGTGACCAAGGGTGTTCACGTAGTGCGGATGGAGGGACTCGAACCCCCATGCCTCGCGGCGCTAGATCCTAAGTCTAGTGCGTCTACCAATTTCGCCACATCCGCATTTCGTATTTGCGATTGCAAAGGTAATTAGCGGAATATTAATTTCAAACTTATTTGTGAAAAAATATTTTCAAAGGGCTCCCTTTTCTTCAAGTTCTTGAATTGTTACAGACAAAGCCTCATTTAAATCTTCTAGAAGTGTCAATATATCAGGATGATTAATGGCTAATTGAGCCTTCTCAATACTATTACACTTACTTTCAATTAAGTGGGCTTGAAAATTTAAAGCGATTCCTTTTAGCGCATGAATTTCTTGATAAAAATCTGCCGTAGCACCCGCATTTTCAGCATCAGTAATTTTTTCCCGCTTATTTTTTAGTTCATTAGCCAGTTCTTTAAGAAGCTCCTTCGCTAATTCTTCGTTCTGATCTAGTTCTTCCAAAAAGCCTTCATAGTTTATACTTTGATATTTTTTGCTTTCTCTAGTGTCGATCTTTTGTTTCATCCATTTGATTAGTAAGTTTTCAATGCTCTTTTTGTTATAAGGTTTTGCAATATAATCGTCCATGCCTGCAGCAATACATTTTTCTCGATCACCTTCAAGAGCATGTGCTGTAACTGCGATAATCACGGGGCTATTTTCCTCATATATTTCTCTGAGACGAGCGGTAGCTTCAAAACCATCCATCTTAGGCATTTGACAGTCCATAAGTATGATGTCATATTGCTTACTTTCGTTATACTTTTCAATTACTTCAATACCGTTTAGAGCAAAGTCAGCCACTATTCCAATATCTCTTAACAAATTATCAATAAGAATTCTGTTCATCTTATTGTCTTCAGCTACTAGTAGTTTCACAGAAGAAAGATAATCAAATGAATTGTTATTTTGGTTATCTACTTCTTCCTGCTTTTCCCTTTGTAAAGTTGGATTGATTTTTTCTATTATTTGTTGAATTTGAATTGGGTTATTAACACTACGATTGCTTGCTATATTGAATTTTGCTTGATTCCAATTAGAGTATATGAAGTATGTATTTTTCCCTACTTGATTAATTTCAGCTTGAGTTGATTTTTGGTCTAGCGTTTTAAATTTTATGTTGTCATTATTTTTTACATCCTTTCCAAATGGTATTTTTAATCTTTCTGCGATATTTTCTATTACTAAAGAGTGTACTTGTGATTGTCCCTCATAGGTTATTTTTAAATCACTATCTTGAAGTTGAGTGATGCTAGACTCTGCTGGTTTATCTTGCATGAGCGTAACTGGTACCTGAAACCAAAACATCGAACCTACTCCTAATTCACTGCTTAAACCAATTTTACCACCCATCATCTCAATAATTTGCTTGCATATAGCTAAGCCTAAACCTGTGCCTTCGTATTGACGATTCCTTTCATTATCTACCTGTTCAAATTGATTGAAGATGCGCTTTTGATCAGATCTTTTTATGCCGCAGCCAGTATCTTTCAACTCAAAATAAAGGAAGTTTTGTTTTTTCAAATCTTTCCTAAGGTAAAACCTTCCAAAAACAAAGCCTTCACTCGTGAATTTCACCGCATTCGAATAAAGGTTTATAAGTACTTGGTGCAAACGATACTGGTCCGTCTTTATATATTGTGGACAATTTGGATGAATGATGTACCCTATGTCTAGGTTTTTCTCGGAAGATTTGATGCCTGTGGTATTCATGATTCTATCCATCAATTCTATTAGGTCGACACTAGTAGCCTTGATTATGATCTTATCATTGTTCAATTTCGATAAGTCGAGGATGTCATTAATAATTTCTAATAAGTTTTTACCTGATTTTTCAATCGCCTCGGCAAAGTTTCTTTGCTTCTCTGATAATTTGGAATCTAATAACAATTGATTCATCCCTAAAATTGAATTCATAGGGGTACGAATCTCAAGACTCATATTTGCTAAGAAATTAGATTTGGTTTGATTAGCTTTCTCCGCACTTTGTTTTGCATTCATGAGGTCTTTTTCATAAAGCAAGCGTAGATGAGCACTTTTAAATAATTCTGACATAATCCCTAAAAGAGACAGTTCATCTGATGTCCATGGAGCACTATTGAAAGTTCTTTCAAAGCCTATGAAGCCTAGATATTTACTTTCATTGAGTATAGGTATGGTTAAAATGGACTTGACATGATGACGAGTAAGTATTTCCTTGGCAGGATTTGAGTCTGGTATAAAATTAATATCATTTAGAATTAAAGTTCCTCCAGAAAGAAAATCTTTATGCCATTTTCCAGATTCATATTCCTTATCGAATACAGAAGAGACATCCGCTTTTACATTGATATTTTTCCAATAGTATAGTTTCTCTAATTTTCTAGTTTCTTCATTTTTTATGTAAATGTAAGCTCTACAAAGCTTGGCGAAATGGCCAATGGAAGCTAGAATATTGGTTACAGTGTATTTACTTTGGTTCAAATTGAGACCTAAAAGAGTTCCTGCAAGGTTTAATATAAGGTTTTGTAAGTCCGACTTTCGACTAAGCGAATGAGTTAACTCTTTAGTTTCGGTAACATCAAGTGACACATTCAGTAAGCCCAGATTTTGATTACTTCCTCCATAGGTAAATGGTAATCGAGAGGTATGATATAATTTTTTCTTTCCATCGATTGATAAGTCTTTATCTTCTTTAAGTATCAATCGATTTCGTTTTTCGATCTTCTTATAGTAACTGTCAAATGGATTTATAAGGCGCACATCTTTTTCATGTTTACCGATTAAATCTTTTACCTTAGAGAATCCAAAATCCTTCGCTGTTTGCTTATTGGCCAAGATAAACTGATAGTTTTCATCTAACAGGTAGATTCTGTGTGGAATCAAATCAATTAGTCGGCGAAGTCTTTTTCTTTCAATTTTTATTCGATTGTCTAAAAATACTCTTGAAGAAATATCATGAGCAGTGAACAAAATGTTTTTACTTCCGATTAGGCGAGAGAAATAACCCTCATAATAGACTTCCTTCCCTTCATTGTCAGGTATCTGAAACGCTATGGGTTTGCTTTTAGTTTGTGTTTTTAACTCTTCTAATAATTTCTGAAATTCTTTTTTAAAATTACCTTTCGCTATATGATGGATTGAATTTCCTATCAAAGGATATTTATCAAAATAAGATGAATGACTTTTGTGAGAATGACTGCTTATAATTTTACCATCATCATCCAGTATGAAAAATAAGTAAGGCAGAGAGTTGAGGATTGCATTTTTATCTGCTTCACTTTGCTTCAAGCTCTTAAAAGTACGAACAAGACTATCATCAGCCCTGCACAATAAAACTAAACGATGGTTTTTGCCATCGCCTAAATAAGACATTTTACACTCAATAGATTGATAGTCGCCAGTTTCTGATCTTATTCGTAATCTAATTGCTGAGGGCAAAGAGCTTTTTTGGTGTAAATGAGCTTGACATTCTTTCAGGAAAAAAGGGAGATCTTCAGGGTGTATTTTTTCATTAAAATTGATATTCTTGGTTTTATCATGCCATCCAACTAGCTCGTTCATGTACTTTGAACAATATTCTACATTAAATCTTTCATTGACGATAAGTAATCCATCACTAATTAAATGACTAATAATTTCAGGTAGTTCTTTTTCTAATTCGTGGTATGCGTCTCGTCTTTTTTTATGACTGATATCTTCAATGGTTGCAGACCATCTTATCTCACCGCTAGCATCTGTTAGTTTGTACGAGTTGAAAAGTAGTGTTTGCTCACTTTCGATTTGTATTTCATAAACTCTATTGCTAGAATTAGCTTTGCTGGATAACTGTCGGTTTATTTTTTTTATTGTTTCCTCATTGAAAATGTTTATTTCTTCAATTTTGATAGGGCGATCAGGTTTATTTGTCATCCCTAAAAAGGAAAGCGCCGCTTTGTTGATCACTTGAAATTCTTTCTTATTCACACTATAAGAAAAATAAGCAAAAGGCAATTCATCTGCTAATTTTTTATCTTCAGCGAGAAGCATACTTACTTGTACCTCTGTTTTCGATATTGGAATGAGGTGGCATTGATAGCTTGATTCAAGTATAGGGCAATAAACTGAAAGGTTTTGAATTTCTCTGTTATTGAGTTGAGGCATCAGAAATACATGGGTGAGTTCGGCTCTTTCCAATCCGTGGGCTTTCAAAAACTGTTCAAACGCTTCACTCTTTCTAGTAAGCACACTACATGAGGTGTATGCTAGATTAGAGGAATCTGGATCACAAGGTATTGTATATGCAAACGCTTTATATTTAAAATTAACTTTCAAAGGTTTAAGTTTTGGTGTTTTAAATAGACAATCTTTTCAATTCCATTTGATTGGTTATATGCCGACTAGTCCAAATAACAAGTGTCTTCCATTTGCACATTCATTTTTGGCTAAATTTTAAAAGAACAGGATATAAGAACTATCATCGTGGTGTATATATATTCGGCTAACGTAGGTATATAAGACAATATTTATAAACTCAATCATCACTCTAAGGTTAAATTATTCTTAAATTCAAGTAGTTTTTTGGGTTGGTATTGGTCATAAAAAGGTGGTTTTGGCTTTTATCTGTCATTTTATTCATGAAAGCTTACGTAAGGTTCTTTTGATCTAGCCGTCTTTCGAAACTACAAAATAATCATTATTTTATTCAATATAAATGAAAAATCATTACATTTGAAGTTGTTAGCTGATGGCTAAATAAAATTTCTATTATAATGATTTCCAAATTACTACAGATACTCAATGTCAAAGAAGACGAACAAGCCGAGGCCTTATGGCTTTTGAGTAATGGTTTTTCTATGGGCATCTTCTTAGCGACATTATCTGTAGGTTCTACAGCATTATTTCTCGATTTCTTTGGGGGAAACTTACTTGCCTTAGGTATCACCGGCGCAGGACTCTTAGGTATCGGTCTTACTTTTTTGATGTCTTTTTTGCAGACACGTTTTCCTTTTGGTTGGGTAGCTACTTTTCTTATCGCCCTGATGGTGGTATCTATTTTGTTTTTATACAGTCTTTATTTTTCAATGGAAGATCCATCCATTGCTATTTTCATGTTTTTTGTCATTGCTACTCCTTTTGAAGTGATTGCAGTTTTAATCTTTTGGGGTTTGTTCAATCGTATCTACGACCTACGTCAAGCCAAAAGAATTATAGGCGGCATTGATACGGGAACCCTTATTGCCACTTTAGTCGCCCTGTTTTCTATTCCCTTTCTTCTTCCTGTTTTGGGCAATGTTCCAAATTTGCTTTTGATTTCCGCAGCGAGTGCGATTTTCATGATGATTACGGTGTTTGTAATCAGTAAAAAATTTAAAATTGATACACCAGAAGGAAAAACCACCTCATACAAGGAGGCAAAAACCCTTTCTATTAAAGACATGCTGAAGAGTCAGTACCTTCTTTATATGGTGCTTTTTGTGGTAATGGCTGTTTTAGTATTGGAATTTGTAGACTATGCTTTCTTGATTGTGGCGGAAAATCAATTCCCCAATGAAAAAGACCTTGCTTCCTTTTTATCGCTCTTTGAGGCTACCATTGTCATTTTCGCATTTTTATTTCAAACTTTCGTTACTGATAACCTCATTGCCAACTATGGTTTAAAAGTGTCTCTTTTCATCACACCTGTGCTTTTAGGCATCATGGTTGTACTTGCCTTGGCCATGGGTACATTTTTTGGTGACTCATCACAGGCAGATACTTATATTTTCTTTTTTATCATCGTGGCTGGTACTAAGCTTTTTGGCGAGTCTCTCAGAGATGCGCTCGATGAACCTGCTTTTAAACTGTACTTCATGCCGCTGAAAAGTGCTGTGCGACTTGACGCTCAAACAAAAGTAGAAGGGACTTTTACTGTGTTTGCTGGTTTTGCTGCAGGTCTTTTACTTTTCGTCATTGAGACATTTGAACTGCTAAGCTTTGTAAACACTTTCCTTATCCTCATCCCTCTAGTATTTTTTTGGGGAGTACTTGTAGTCAAGCTATATGAAAAGTACCGGACTACTATCAAGTCAAATTTGCAAGAGGCCTCGAGCTCAGAAAACAGCTTGATAGAGGCATCAGAAAAAGCACATATTAAAGAAACTATTACGCTAAATAATCTTGTAGATGTAAATCAAGAATATCAAATATCGGTATTTAAATTGATTGAAAAGGTAGATCCTTTCACTTTTGAACAAATCGCAAAAACCCCTACTGTGCTGGAAGGTTTATCAGAAGAAGCTCATGATTTTATCCAAAATCAAATGAGAATATACCGCATGGCACCTCGATTGAGTGATTCAGATAGCGAGAGTCTTCATCCCTTGAGTATAGAAAAAATTAACAAAATGCTTACTGAGACTTTGGGGTCAGGTTATGGTCTTAAAGATGATTTGGGTGTTTCTGAATTAAATCAGCTTGCAGGCTCTATTCATGCAGCTGAAAGAATGCTTGCACTTCAAATACTTTGTAAGCATTTGAAAGATGAGAATATTTTTATTTTGCCGGAGCTTTTGCGCGATAACGATGCAGAAATCCGAAAGGCGGCTATTCTTGCAGCAGGTTTTTTGAAAAGAAATGAAACTTACAGCCTTTTAGTTGATTTTCTTGATCAAAGCTCCATCAGTGAGTATACTGCCTCAACCCTGATTAAGATTGGTGATGATATCATCCCCTACATAGACCAAGTTTTTCAGAAGAGAAAATCTGTGAATTTTGCTATGCTCAGAATGATCGATGTGGTCGGAAGAATAGGTTCGCCCCTTAGCCTAGCCTTTTTAGTAGGAAAATTAGAATACCCCGATGCAGATGTTCATCGGCATATTCTTTATTTTTTAACTCAGTATGAATTTAAAGCTCAGGGTAAGGATTACTCTAAAGTAGTAACGCTCTTAGAAAATGAAATTGGGAAAACATTATGGAATTTAGTGGCTATTAAAGCGATTCCTAAGACCAAGATTACGGGTCACCTAAGAAGTGCACTTGAAGAAGAGCTTGCGGGTAATTACAATAAAATTTATAGCTACCTCTCTTTTCTTTACGATGCAAAAACAGTTATGCTAGTTAAGGAAAATATGGACTCTGAAGACTCAGAGAGTCTTGCCTATGCCATTGAGATGTTGGATATATTCTTAGAGCCGGAGATTAAAGATAAACTACTTCCTTTGCTCGATGATATTAGTCTAGACGAAAAGATTAATCGCTTACAGAGTATTTATCCTACAGAAACAATTGGTTTAAGAACGGTATATCATCACCTGATTATGCGTGAAAATAAATTGACCGATAGGTGGACGAAGGCTTGTGCGATTTATGCCTTTTCTTATACACAAAACATGGATATCACTCATTATCTCGAAGGTCAAATCTTCCATCCAGATATCTTAATTCGATCCATGGCCGCTTGGCTTATATTCAAAAGGGATCCCGACAGCTGTCAGAAACTTCTACTGAGGCTACCAAAAGAGGATTATAGTGAGCTTGATACACTAATGGAGAATAGTGGTATTAAAGAAAAACCCGAAAAGTCAATTCCTTCTGTTTTTGAAACGGTAGTTTTCTTAAAGAAGGTATCTAGTTTTTCTCAACTCAACAGTCAGCTTCTTGTAAGCATAGCAAGTATCAGCGGGCTACATACAATCAATGAAAGTGAAGAGATAAGCAGTTCTTTAGGGACATTTATTGTAATAAAGGGAGAGCTTGAACTCAATTTTGGTGAAGGAAACTTAAAAAAAATAGTTCGTGCTGAAGGTTATTCCAACTTTTTTCATCCAAAACTTATTAGCGCAACAGCTAAGCCAAATACAACGATTTTAGCTTTAGACGATGGCAAATTGATTAACTTGATGGGTTTAGATAGTGATTTGTATGCTGCCTTCCTAGATTTTATGAAGTCAAATCAGTTTCAGGTGGAGTTGATCGGTCGTTAAAAATTTATTAATTATGAGTAAGCTGTCTAATGTATATATTTCCTACCACGACTTCGACAATACATCTTCAAAGCTTGAAGGAGCAGGCTGGGTAAGTCGATTTTTATCCTTTCTAGAAATGGCATACGAGCAATCTATAGGGGAAAAGCTGAATGTGCTTCGTAAGGTGGACTATACCAATGATTATAAACTCAGAGAAATTGTGGATGTGGTATTGGTGGTGGTAAGTCCTGAATACCTACAAAGTAAGCAGTATGAGCGCGATCTTCATTCTTTTGCTGATAATCAAGACTCTGAGAATTACCAGAAGAAAAGAATTATAAAAATTGTCAAGTACCCTTACGAGGGTATTGAGGTGCCGCACATATTGAAAGGTTCAAGTTCTTATAACTTTTATACTCGAGATGCCGAGAACAAACCTAAAAACATTAAGGATTTTTTCTCTTCCGATAGTGACGCCTATTTTTGGATGAACCTACTTGATCTTTGTTTTGATATTTATGAAATCTCTCACCGTCCGATCCCCGCGTTAGACCCTACAAGGCCACTTCCTTCGGTCTTTTTGGCGGAAACAGGTCACGACTTGAGTGTTGATAGAAATATTATCAAAAGGGAGTTTCATCGAATCGGGGTCAATGTGCTTCCGCTTGGCGAGTTGAGTGACGATCTTGAGAAATTAGAAACAGAGGTTGAAAAGTGCTTAGATCATTGTAACCTAAGCATACACCTAATCGGGTCTCTACCTGGTAGAAAGGTGAAAGGAAGTAAGCTAGGTATTGCTCTGGAGAAAAATCGAATAGTGACCGATCTGATTGAAAGAAAAAAACTTAATATTTCTAGAGTCTTGTGGATACCTAAAAGTACCGAAAGAGCAAGTGAAGAGCTGCTTCTTCAAATCAATAATATTAAAAGAGATCCAAAGTACCTCTTTCGAACAGAGATATTCAATGAGCCTATTGAGCAATTTAAGGGTATATGCATACAAAAATACAAGCAGGCTCACATTGATTCTTTCAAAGATAACAGCTTAGAGAAGAAAGATATTGGTGATAGTGTTTACCTCATTTTTAATAAGGAAGATGAGGAGGAGGCAGTCAATATCAAACTACAACTTGAGAGCAGTGGGCTAAAAGTTGAAGTTCCTGAGTTTTCTGGGGAGTTGATGGATATTCGTAAGCGTCATATTGATCGATTGAGAAGCTTTGATCACGCAATCGTCATTTGTGGAAATACCGATAAAGAATGGGTAAAAATGAAGGTTTTAGATACAGTAAAGGCGCCTGGACTAGGGAGGCTGAAACCTGTGAAAAGCCGAATTTTAGCCTGTCATCATCCAGAGGAAGCATCTAAGCAATTTCAAACGGAGGTACAGTATCAAAGCCTAAATATAATCGACTTAGCCGATCAAAAAGCACATAAGCAGTTATTATCATTGCTTCAAACTAATTCAGGAGTACTATGAAAGAAGAGCGAAATTATCCTTTTAGACCCTCACAGATAACAGAGCAGATGAGCCCTTTTTTCAACCCGTTCCCTGGGTTGAGGCCATTCAAGCCAGAAGAAAGTCACCTGTTTTTTGGTAGAGAAGGTCAAAGCGATGAGGTACTCGATAAGTTAGCCAAGAATAGATTTGTGGGTGTGATAGGTCCCTCTGGCAGTGGTAAGTCATCCTTTGTATATTGCGGTGTGCTACCTAATCTTCATGGAGGATTTATCGCCGACAAGATGAATGGCTGGAAGGTTATCGTAACCCGACCTGGCGCAAAGCCTATTCAAAGTCTGTCTCATTCTATTGCCAAAGAATTCAATTCATATGGAAATGCGGAGGAGGAAGAGCAGCTGATCCGTACAACCATAGCGGGAGCTTTATTAAAGTCTACTTCTCATGGTCTTGTGCAGGCAATCAAGCGTAGTCCTGACTTCGGTAAGAAAAACTTTTTGATCTTAGTAGACCAATTTGAGGAGTTATTTCGCTACAAAAGTGAAGATGCTGATCGTAGTGGTGAGAATAGTGCTATGGCCTACGTCAATTTGTTACTAGAGGCGGTAAGACAAGAAGAGGTGCCTATATATGTGGCGATTACCATGAGATCAGATTTCATCGGAGATTGCGCACACTTTCCTTTGCTTACCAAGTACATCAACGACAGTCACTACCTTATTCCTCAGATGACCCGTGAGCAAAAGAAAGACGCTATCCTTGGACCTGTGGCGGTTGGTGGTGGAATGATTACAGAACGGCTCATACAGCAACTGCTCAACGACCTTGGTAATCGTACAGATCAGCTGCCAATTTTGCAACACTCGCTGATGAGAACCTGGAACTATTGGACAAAAAATAGGGAGGTAAATGAGCCACTTGACATTCATCACTACGAGTCGATTGGTGGTATGGCGGAGGCACTTTCTCAGCATGCCAATGAGGCCTACCATGAACTCAATGAAAGACAAAAGGAGCTTTGTGCCATCATATTTAAAACTATCACGGAGAAAAGAGGCGATAAAGATGGAATAAGAAGACCAACACCACTTAGGAAGATCGCCCAGATCGCAAATGCTGATCTAGAACAAATCAGCGAAGTGATTCATGTCTTTAGAAAGTCTGGTAGATCATTGCTGATCCCAGCGGAGCCACAGAAGCTTACAGAAGATTCTATTATCGATATTTCTCATGAAAGCTTGATGCGTATATGGGTGAGATTAAGAAACTGGGTCAACGAGGAGGCTGAATCTGTACAAATGTATTTGCGCCTTGCTGAGGCAGCATCTATGTATCAAATAGGAAAGGCTGGACTATGGAGGCCACCAGATCTACAAATAGCACTCAACTGGCAGGAGAAGCAGCGTCCTACCCTTGATTGGGGGGTAAGATTTGACAGTGCTTTTGAGCGTACTATGGGGTTTTTGGAGTTTTGCCGCGAAGAGTACGAGAAGGAGCAGCGCATCAAAGAGCTCATGCAGAAAAAAGCACTTCAAAGAGCTCGAATTACTGTGCTTGTCATGACTGCAGCCACGGTAGTATCGATTTTATTTTTGATTTATGCCTTTACTCAGCAGGTGAAAGCGGAGCGTGAAGCTGAAATTGCAGCTCAGCAAACACAAATAGCAATCGAAAATGAGCGCCGTGCGGAACGAGAAAGTGAACGAGCAAAAGAAGAAAGCGAGAGAGCAAATGAAGCACGTGTCGATGCGGAGAGGGCTCAAGAGCAAGCGATTTTTGAGGCTCAGCGCGCAGAGGAGCAAAGACGTGCCGCTGATTTTCAAAAGGAACTCGCGCAAAAGGCGGAGCAAGAGGCTAAATCCCAAACTAAAATCGCTGAGGATAGAAAGGCAGAGGCTGAAGCCGCTCAAGATTTTGCTATCCTGAAAGCAGAAGAAGCTGAAAGAAACGCTTTACAAGCAGAAAGAGAGCGAATGATTTCTATTGCTAAATCTTTGGCAATAAAATCTACCCAAATTTCTCAAAGTACTCGAAAAGCGCTACTTGCGCAGCAGGCATTCATCTTTCACCAGCGGTATGATGGTAACATTTATGATAATGATATCTACGATGGATTGTACTATGCCGTAAAGGCTGTAAAAGAAGAAGGGTATAATCAGCTGATTGGGCATACGGATAATGTACGATCTATTCTAAGCTCAAATCAAGCAAATATAATTTACAGCTTAGGTAGTGATGGTAAGATGATTCGATGGGATTTATCAGAGCAAAACATAATAGCTGAAGAACTGCTCAACCAAGAAGGAATCTTCAGAAGTGGTGCTCTTTCTAAAAATGGAGATAAAATATTTCTAGCTGGCAGTGGGTCAATACTTATTGCCTTTAATTTTGAGAAAGGTACTGTTCAAACCCTATCATCACCACCAGTTAAAAACATTCAACAGCTTGTAGCGGGACAAAAAAATGATCGGTTATTTCTTTTGGGTGACAGTCGCAAGATCTACCTTATCGATCAAGGAGAGCAACAACTCATTTATGAAGCAAATCATAAAGTCAATCAATTTACTGTAGATCCTACCGAGCAATATCTTGCGTTGAGTCAAAATAACGGAGAGGCGATCTTGATTCATTTGAAAGATAACTTCAATAAAGAAACCATTTATACCTCAGAGAAAGGCGATGCCTTACATGCCTTGGCTTTTCATCCTAAAGCGGGCGAGCTCATTTTTGGTAATGATAGGGGCAATTTATTGGTTTACAATATTAAAGAGGGTAAAATAGAGCAAAACCTTGAAGGCCACGGCGCACTCATCAATCAGATCACCTTTAGTCCTGATAGGATGCAGATGGCAACCGCTAGCTTTGATAGGACAGTGCGCCTTTGGAAAATGGATAATTTAAACGATCAGCCAATTGTATTGAGCGACCACGACGACTGGGTGTGGAGTATTGCTTTTAGTCAAGATAGCAAGTTTTTGCTGGCTGGCTGCAGGGATAGAATTATCAGAAAGTGGCCTACTCGAGCTGCATTTATGGGAGATATTATTTGTAGCGAAATAGAGCAAAATAAGCTCTCACTGCTCGAGTGGGATCGGTATATCGGTGCTGATGTTCCTTTTGAGGCAACCTGTGAACCGTAAATCGTAGCGCTGAAAACGAAGCTAATAAAGTAGGGATGACGACTCGTGTCAGCATCCCACGAAAATGAAAAACAAAAAAAGCGAAGCTAAATCAATAAGATGAAGATTATTTTTTCATACGAATGCACCAAACTGTAAGCCGATGGTAAAAAAGAAATATATGCTGTGCTGGCTCATGCTTTTCCCTCTTGTGGGGAGTGACTTTTTGTGTGCGCAGCAAAGTTGTGAGTTGCGGTTACGACAAGCTCAAACCGCATATGAGGAGGGTAGGATTAATACCTTGGAGGACTTGCTTAATGATTGCTTGGAGTCTGGTCAGTATAGTGATGAGGAAAAAGCACAGGCTTATCGCCTATTGACCTTGAGTTTTTTGTATTTGGATGAGCCGCAGAAGGCAGAGATTGCTATGGCGAAACTTTTAAAGTCCGACCCAGAGTATCGACTAAGAGAAGATGCTGACCCCAAGGAATTTGAGCAGCTTTATGAGCGGTTTCGCACGCGACCTGTGCTTTACTACGGCGCTAAAGCTGGGGTAAATGCTACCAATACTAGGCTTGTGCAAAGCTTTGGCCTAGAAAATCTAAATTCTGGAAGGCATGTCTTTCAGTCAAACCCAGGTTTTTCAGTTGGGATGCTGGTAGAATACCCACTTTCTAAAACATGGAGCCTCTACTCCGACCCTGGCTTTCATGGTATTTTTGATGAGTACCGAAGGGAGCTTAATGAATTTACGAGCGTGGCTATGATTGAAAGTAGGGTTCAAGTTGATCTGCCTTTATTAATTAAATACCAACAAGAACTAAGTTCTAAATTAAAGGTCTATGCGGCGACTGGTCCAAGTATGAGTTTTGTACTTGCTGCATCGGCCGATATGGAGCGCACGAGGTTAGATGGTCGAGATGTAACCGGGCCTAGCATTAATTTAATGGATCAAAGAAGTCGCCTCATCCCACATGCAAACTTTGCATTTGGGGTTGATTACAAAATAGGGAAGGGGTATCTGCGGTCGGAAGTGAGATATTTGTATGCTTTGGGATTGATTAACAATCCTGAAAATAGGCTGAGTAATGAAGAGTTGCTTTTTAATTATGCCTATATCGATTCGGATGTACGCAAAGATCTTTTAAGCCTTCAAGTAGGGTATGTTATGCCTATTTATCTTCCTAAAATTATCAAATGATGCATATAGGGATTCGTATTTCTTTTAGTTTATTCATGCTTTTGTGCTTTGTGGAGTGTACACAAGAGTTTGAACCTATCATGGGTGAAGAAAACACCTATATCAAGTTTTTAGGAACAGCTGGCGTCGACCAAGCGGTAGGACTTAAACAAACTGATGAAGGCAAAACAGCCGTATTGATCAATTCTTCTGTAGATGATCAGGGCTTTGGCATTCCCGTGATTTATTTCTTGGATGATAGGGGTAATGAAATGATGAAATTACATTTGGCAGACTCTGGTCGATACAAAGCGACTCACTTATCAGTACAAAATGATCAGTTGTGGGTGGTAGGTCATCAGGCAGCTTCAGAGGGAGGTAGACAGAAAATTTTTGTCAGGTCCTTTGATGCTAATTCCTATCAAATGGTGGTCAGTAAGCTATACGAATCAGAGGACAATGATCTTGCGGGCTACGGAGTTTTACAGCTTGAGCAAGGTAGGCTGGTGGTGCTTGGAGAAATCATTTACAGCAATGGCTTTTCAGAAATGTATCTTTTTGAAAATGGACTCGATGGCGACCGACTGTGGGAGCGATCTTTTGGCTTGATCAACAATCGCAACTCGCTAGCTAGTGGCTTTTTTCAAGACAATCGTGGTGGCTTTGTTTTCTCTGGTGTTGCAGTACGTTCTGGAGACAATCGAGAGAGCATGCGGTGGGTGCGAACGAATAGAGAAGGGCTTCCAGTAGCTGATTTATTTTTTGGAGGGAATGAGGGTGCAAGAGTTAGACAGTTGTTAGCATCACGTTCAGGAGGCTTTTTTCTGGCTGGTGGTGTGGGCACGGGGTTGAGTCAGCGGATGTTTTTAGTTAGCCTTGACGCCTTTGGAAATGAGCAGCTTACTGTTCGGCTAGATATAGGTGAAACAGCCAATGCAATTGCAGAGAATAGTCGAGGGGAATTATTTCTTGGAGGTAGAGAGCAAGGAGTTGTTCAGGCCAATGCACTTGCAGTGCTTTATAAATTAGATAGCAGAGGAGAAGTAATTTGGAGATCCACCTATGGGCAAAATAATGTCAATAGTATCGAAGCGATTTATCCGCAATCTGATGGAGGAGCCTTGCTACTGGCAAACATTGCCTTTGAAAATGACCGGATGGTAGCTTTGATGAGAATTGATCAATCAGGTGAGTTTTGAAAAGAAAGGTTTAAATGTCAAAGTTGACATCATTTTATAAGTTTAGGTGAGTATAGTTGTTTTTTTAGTGGGATGAGGATGTGACATGATGCGTTATTACAGATAAGAATATGAAAATAGTTTACACATTGGTCTTTGTGCTGGCGGTAGTTTTCTCTATTGTTGGCGTACGAGCTGAAGAGCATTTTTCTTTATTTGAGGAAAGTTCTTCTGAAGATTTGCTGTTGCCGAGCGATATCAGTATTTCTTTTTTTGGACCAGAGCCAAATATTAGGCTTAAAAATCAAAATATAGGCACCTTGAGGGTTACTGTTGATGATGCACCTACTGATCCGCTGACGGTAAATTTAGAGTTAGTTCGCCTTGATGGTGCTACAGGTTCATTACAAGGTACCACGGTAGGTACGATTTCCCCAGGTAGTACAAGTATCAATTTTAGCGATTTGAGCATCTCGGCAAGTGGTCAGTACAATATTAGAGTGGTCGCACCGAATACGACCCTATCGGCAGCATCATTATCAGAACCATTTACCATACAAAGCCGAAGAAATGCATTTATCACTGCCAGTGCCGCAGACAACCCAGATGAAACCATTAATTTTATTGATTTCCCTAGGCGAACACCTGTCGGTCAATTGAATGAGGGGAATACAGCTACCATTTATGAGTTTGTCCTTAATGATGGTGGAGTTGATGGACTGCAAACTCGATTAACAGAGTTGAACTTTCGAGTTCAAAATACGGCCGCTATTTCTCAACTGGTTTTATTTAGGAATGATGGTAGTGGATTTGTGAGGGTTTTAACGCGTGATTTGGAAGGCAGTGATAATCCCTTTGTACAGTTTCAAAATGCTAATTTGGGTACAACGGCAGATGGTGCCACTACTAGCTTTCGTATAGCAGCCACCTTTGTCAACCAGGTGGAAGATCAAACGCTGGTGCAAGCCGAATTACTTTCTTTCAGAGTAAATCAGGAAGATGATTTTACCCAATTGAGAGAAGCCGACCCGATAGTGAACCCGCTATCCGGCGTAAAGACACTCAATGTGGTGGCTACAGCTTTTGACATACTCATTCCTAGCGGAAATAATCAGGCCATCAATCGTACTTTTCAGGTAGAGTTAAGAGCAGTGGACAGTAGAGGGAATCTTGATAGAACCTATGATGCAACCGCTAATATAAGCTTAGCAAGTATTGCCAACGGTACTATTTCACCGAGTCAAATTATTGTAAATCAGGGAGTAGGGCAAGCTAATCTACGCCTAGAAATTGACGAGGGTCTGATTCATGGTACCCCACTATCTCAAACTGGGGACTTACAATTTACACAGGGGTCAGTCACTACTTCAAGAGCAGTTAATTTTTCTCGCGTAGGAGTGATTGCTTCTTCGGCTACACTTAATTTATGTCCCAATACTAGCGATTTTGAGTCATTAGGAGATGTTCAAATTCTTGAAACCAATAGCCAAAGCACAGGACTTTTTCAAGTTGGGGTAAATAAATCTTTTGTACTTGAGCTTGAGGATGGTTTTGAATTTGATACGAATAGAGGTTCGGCATCTGTAAGCAGTCAAGGTGGAGGAATTTCAGATATATCTAATGTAGAGCTGATCGTACAGCGTAAGAGAGTCACACTTTTATTGACGGTATCAGCTACTAATGCACAAGATGTCATCACGCTGACTGATTTGTTCGTCCGTCCGGAGGCTGGGTTTACTACCGGTACGAACTTAGTATTGAGAAGAAGCGGTGGTACCGCTAATTTCCCTGGATTGAGCATTGCGAGGGGGATTAATTATTTTGGTGGTTCGGTAAGTATCGCCGATGTTTCCACACCGACAGGCATCACTATTCCAGATGAAATCTGTGATGGTGATAACTTTATTGTGAGTTTTGATAGCAATGCGGGTATTGCAGTTTCTTATAGATTGGTGCGGAGAAGAAATGCTACTGAGACGGTCTTAGCTACCATAGCAGCTAGTAGCTCAGCAACTGAATTTGCGGCCATTTCTTCGAGTATGGTGGCCAGCAATGATCGATTGTTCGTGCGTACGCAAGAGCAGGGAAGCAGCTGTAGCCTCGATAGCGAAGAGGTAGTGATCACAAAAATTCAACTACCCAACCCAAGAGTGTTTACTGAGATTGGTAATACAAGCTCTGAGGTAAGTCCCAGAAATATTTGTGGAGGCACAGCGCTTGAAGGTGAATTTAGTGGCGCGCAGTCCTACAATGTAAGTTTACAGCGACAGACTTCTCCGGGTGAATACGAAGTAGCTACCGAAACAAATATCAATGTGGTAGGTAATACTTTTTCAATCAATACCAATCCACTCGAGGCTGGAGTAGTTTATCGGATATTTTTAGAAGGGGGGAGCTCAAGTAATTTTGCTTCTTCTTCATGCTTTGAAGAAACTTCCTTCTTTTTTCAGGTCAACCCAAACCTTGATGCAGCAGATCTTGAAGTAAGTATCAGTCCCACCTTTTTTAATGTTATTACTGACGGCTCAGGAAATCCTAGTTCAGACTTCCCCACTGGGGTTGTAATTGATGCATCACTGGCTGATGGTGTAAGCGTAGCGGGAAGTTTTCAGTTTTCAGGGGAAGGTGTGATTGGCAATCGTTTTTTCCCTGAAGAGGTAGCGTTTACAGATGAAGACGAAATTAAAACCATACCGATCATTGCAACATTCGTTACCGATGAGGGCTGCGTATCGGAGGCAGTCACCATTGAGGTAAGAGCATTTAATGGGGAGTTGATTTTTGAGGGTTTGCAAGAAGGAGTGTGTTTAGATGAGGATTACGAGATCGAATTTGAGATCAACAATGTACAACTCGTGCCGCCTGCTATTCCTTTTGCTAGTAATCAAATTACAGTTTCGTATTTTTCAAATAATACCGAAAGGGTACTATTTTCCATTACTGTTAGTAGAAATCTTGTCAATCTCTTATCTGTGAATTATAGTAGTGCTTCCCCGCTGCCGGGCACTTTTGTTGTATTAGAAAATTTTACTGAGGGGGAGTCAGGTAATATCCGCGTTTCATTTTCAAAGAGTGATTTTCCCTTGGAGGTTGATCAGCGAGGGTTAGGTCAGTTTGGAATTAGGGTAATAGGCGCAAATGAAAGTGAGGCAACCCAAGACTTCTTTTTTGATAAATTCATAGATGTTGAGCCTATTCATCCTCAAGCCTTATGTTTTGATTGTGATCTACCATTTCTGAGTACTATAGGAAATGAGTTTTCAGTTGCAAACGATCTTAAGGGATCTACACTGTCTGTAAGAGCATCAAGGCAGAGTGACTTTAGCGGTCAGGTGTTAAATTTACCACTTACAAGTCCTCAGGCTAATGCTAATGTATTGCGAAATTTATTTTCAGCAGCTAATCAAATCGATCTTGAAAACGGAACACCTATCTACTTGGAGTTTAGTGTGGATAATTTTTGTAGTAGTAGCGCTACCTCCGAGATAACTATGTTTAGAAAGCCGCCTACACCCGACCAAGAGATAACAATCGACGGCCTTTCCTTAGGTAGCTTCAATGGTTTTTTCACCATTCAAAATCAAGCACCTGCAATTTTTAGGCCCTCTCAAGCTGAAAATACTGATCTAGTATTTTACCATTTTTTTAATGCAGAAGGCATTCGAGTTACAGGAGCACCTGTCAGCGATTTTGAGGCTTCCAATGCCTTGACAGGAGCAGAAGGGAATACGCTATTTTTTGTTGAAAGAATTATCAATGGTTTTTCCAGTGATCGACATCCTTTTGTGTGGAGTGTGCAACGACCACCTGCACTTAACTTTAGTGGCCTGACTGAAGCGGTTTGTGATGATGATCCTGTAGGTATCACTATTGAAATTAGCGGGCCTAATGAGGAGCGTTGGAGCAATACCTTAGCCTTAAAAGTGCTGCAAAGTACCTCAGGTGATCCTGCAGAAGGAAGTCTTCGCCTTATTGGAGGGAATAATAATACTAGCGAGCTTTTAATCAATGATCTTCAGATTGCATACAATGCAGAGGGTATTGGTGAATCATTTGCACAGCCGACTACGCTTGAGCTTGAATACATTCCAACGGAAGGTGAAAGTATATCCGGTGAGGAATACCGAATCACCGCTGACTTTCAGGCTGTCAATAATCTCAATCAAAACAACTTAAGTGCTGAGGCCTCTGCCCAAGCTTTTTCAGAGTTAAGGCCACAATTGATCTTAATTGATGCCGAAATTATAGAGGTTTGTTCGCAAGAGGAGGTGCAATTGTCGACTAGTCTTGCAAACGGCAACTTAAATGATGCTCGTTTTAATTGGGAGATCATCACTGGTGATGGAGAGTTCTTATGGCTTGATGAAAATGGCGATGAGGAGAAAGGTACTATCGCACCAGTAATAGATCCTATTTATTTACCCTCAGCTTCTGAGTTAGCAGAGGGCAGTAGTGATATTCAATTTGAAATTTCGGTCTTTGATATCAATGGTCTTTGTGACTCTGATGTAAAGATTCAAAATCTACAAATTGATCAAAGAGCACTGATATCAGCAAGTGTCGACGAGCTGATTTGTGCAGATCAAAACCCTATTTTACTCAGAGCAAACCTAAATGGTGCGGCTAGCGCAGCTAGTTGGGAAGTTGTACTGGATGATGAGTTGAGTAGTGAGGAAGAACAAGCAATATTGGATCGTCTCTCTAGTTCAGAAGTAAATAATGGTGAGGTAACGGCCACCTTCGAACTAACGCGAGAAGAACAATTGACAGGAATTACCTATCAATTTAAAGTGACTACCGACGACCCCAATGATAATGTCTGCGGAGCTGAAAGTGACTTGGTCACGATTCAAGTGGATCCAATTGCTGATTTTGAATTTGTGCAAGAAGGTTTATTGATCGATGGTGATGACAATCCATTTATGAGATTATGTTCACCTGAAGAGATCTCATTTTTGGTAAGTAGAGAGGGTGTCGCTGAGTCTTTTGTGTGGACAGATAATGGTGGAGGAGGACAGTTTCGATTTGCTACTTCCGACAATGATCAGATAAGCCCAAGCTATGAGCCTAGTGCTACTTTATTGAGTGATGGGGGGATTATAGAAATTACCGCTACCGCTGTGGATATATCTGGCCAGTGTGGCGAAGTATCTAAAAGTTTTACCTTGATCATTGATCAAGAGCCAACCATAACCTTGGAGCAAGATGAATATATATTCTGTGCAGATGATCAGATTGAATTTCGAGGGAGTTTTGGTGGTACCGCTACGAATGCGGCTTGGGAAATTTCTCCTAATAATCCATCTGACCTAGAGCCTCAAGGCGCTTTGACCAATGAGGTGGTGGGGAATGAGGTGATCGGCAGATACATACCAACAGCAGAAGAAATCACTTCTGGTATCAATATCATTTTCCGCTTACTTTCTTCTGATCCATCTGCTGATTCAGATCAGACTTGCGGTGCTGTATTTGCAGATGCTGTGGTTCGCATGAATCAGATAGCTAGGGTAGTAGCTGGCGATGACATCCGCGTTTGTGCTTCCGAAGCCAATGAGGTGCAGCTATTTGGTTCGGTTACTGGGGCTGTTACATCTGGTCTGTGGACATCCAATGGAAATGGGACTTTCAACCCTTCAGCCGACGCGCTTAATGCTCGATACGCGCCTAGTGCCGATGAGATTTTGAATGGAGCCGAAATTATTTTGACTTTAACCTCAGCTGAACCCGTAGGGCCATGTTCTTCCCAGATTGATGATTTAACATTAGTCATAGATCAAGCACCAATATTGAATTTAATCGATGACTTTGATATTTGTGCAGGTAGTGAAATTCCGCTTATTGCTACTTTAGAAGCATCTCTTGAAGGACAATCGGGTAATTGGAGCATTATCGAGGGAGGGGGACAAATCGAGAACACTCAGGCTGTGTCTACTATCTACATCCCAACAGAAGAAGAAATGAGTAATGGCGCTGACCTTCGCTTTGAATTTGTATCTGACCAGCCAATTGACAATGTTTGTTCACCGCAAAGTGCCATACTTAACGTTCGATTAGAGCCGATTCCAAAAGCACCTTCTGTAAATGAACCACCCATCTTTTGTCAAGGAGCAAATATTCCAAATATCAGCGCAGAAGGGGTGAACATTAGGTGGTACGCTGATAGCGAGTTGACTCAACAGTTACCTGCTACACTATCGGGTAACTTAATTTCTCAAATTGATAGTGATATCGTTGGTGTATATACTTTCTTCGCGACACAAACAGTAGCTGGCTGTGAAAGCGTGGGGGAATTGGTACAAATTATTGTAAATCCGATTCCTGTGCCAGATTTTGAAGTTGAAAATATATGCTTCGGAGATGAGACTAGGTTTGTCAATATGACATCATTCGAAGGTGATGGGGATCTTTTCTATACATGGGATTTTGGTGACCGTACCGTACTTCCAGGTGAGGAAAATCCAACGCATCGTTATGTTAACCCAGCCAATAATTTAACGGTTACTCTTACAGCTACTTCTACCAACGAAGATGGGTCAAGTTGCTCGGTCTCTACCAGTAAAAACATCACGATTGCTGATGCTCCTAGGCTTACGCTTTTTGAAGAAAGTACTTGTCTTGAACAAGGGGTTTCTTTCATTACCGACTTCCAACAAACGATAGGTAGTGAACCGGATCTTTGGATCTGGGATTTTGGGGATGGCACGATCATTCAAGGACCAGGATTAACTCAAGCCAACCAAGATAATCCTGTAGTAGGGATGGAATCTACAAGTGGTACTTTTAAAAGACCTATCCATCGTTATCAAACTGCTGGTATTAAAACAATTACTGTTACCGCTATTAGCGGGGAAGGTGTCGCTGAAGATGGCGCTATTGCTGAGTTAGGTTGCGGTATTACCCTTACCCGGCAAGTGGGTGTTTATCCTCAAAAAAGACAGTTTCCATATTTTGAGGATTTCGAAAATGGATCAGGAGGCTGGATTTCAAGCTTAGACAATGAAAATACTCGTAATTCGAGTTGGACACTAGCGCCTTTTGACTTACACGGCGAACAAGGACAAGTTTGGCGCACAGCTGCAAGTGGTAATACAGCTTACAGCTCTAATGAACGATCCTATGTCGAAAGCCCATGTTTTGACTTCTCGGAGCTCGAACGTCCGGTAATGTCTCTAAAAGTCTTTGTTTCTACAGATCAAGGTCTGGATGGAGCGGCTGTAATGGTGAAAAGCGGTGAGATGACCGATTACCAGCTATTAGGTAACCTACAATCTGGAATCAACTGGTACAACCAAGCCAATATAGCCGGAAATCCTGGTCAACAGGCAATAGGCCAACTCGGATGGACAGGCCTTAGGGATGAAGACGGCTTCCAAACCGCTCGTATAGCCTTAGATCAATTTGCAGGGGATGAGCAGGTGAAAATAAGGATTGTTTTTGGTAGTAATGCGGATACACCTAGTCCTGAGGCACAGGGGTTTGCTTTCGATGATATATTTATTGGTGAGCGAACTAGAAAGGTGCTGCTAGAACATTTTACTAATACTTCTTCTAATAATTTTCTTTCTGATATGCAGACCGTAGATGATTTTATTGAAGAGTCAGCAGAAGAATTGCTATTAGTACGCTATCATATTGCAGAGCCAGAACCCGATGAGATTCATTTGGTGAATCGTGCGGACCCAGGTGCCAGAGCCTTGGTTTATGGAGTAGAAGCTGCGCCAAGAGTAAGCCTCGATGGTAGTTTTGATGGTCTAGCTTTTGGTAATGAAACTCGAGCTCAATTTGAGCTTCGTAAGTTGATAGAAGCATCTGTAGATCTTTCCTTGCAAATTGAACTTCAAGAAGATCAGTCGGTTATATTTACTTGTGGCATTACCGCAGAAACAAACCTTCCACAGGCTGACTATCGGCTTTATCTTGCTATTGTTGAGGACAATGTCAGTGAGCAAGAAAGCGACGCCTCCTCTGCCGTGGTTAGTCACGTGCTAAGACAACTGCTTCCGGATGCTGCGGGTACTGCTTTGTCTACTGAATGGTTCAGTGGTAGCACAGCATCACATCAGGTGATTTGGCGAGAATCTCTTTTGAGCAGATCAGAAAATGCAAAGGTTGTAATGTGGGTTCAAAATAATAATACTAAAGAAATATTACAGTCTGAAGTATTCGGTCTTGATTTGACACCTCAACTAATCACCTCGGTAGGTGATACTCAATTTGATCAAGTTAAACTTTATCCAAATCCTACATCAAAACAAGCAACTATAGCATTAGGAGGACTCACCTTTGCAGGTAGTGAATATTTGATTATTGATAGTAATGGAAGAACGCTCATGAAGGAGAGGCTTCCTGCTGGAATTGATAAATGGCATATCGATATCAGCCACTTGAAGCAAGGAATGTACTTTGTGAATTTATTAAGCGAAAATGGTGAATCAAAAGTGATGAAATTATCAGTCATTAAATAGGATTGTTTGACTATCAGAATCTCTTGATTTGATTTTCATTAAAACATTTTTACGCAAGACTGAAAATTTCACAAATTTACTTTTTAGATGGTGCTTTTCGTCTTAGTTTTGCGGAAATGCTGCGGGTTTATTGTTCTTTCTCCGTTCAGAGCTCTTCAGCACCGGTCTTAACATGAAAATATTAATAGCAAATAAATGAAAGTTGGAGTAGTCATATTTCCGGGTTCTAATTGTGATGAAGACATGGTGCACGTCATGTCCAATGTAATGGGGTTTGATGTTGAGCGTCTTTGGCATAAATCTGCAGACCTTAAGGGTGTAGACCTTGTCGTGTTACCTGGTGGATTTTCTTATGGTGATTATCTTCGAAGCGGTGCTATATCAGGTTTATCACCGATTATGGACCAGGTTAGAGAGCATGCAAAAAAGGGTGGCTTAGTTTTAGGGATTTGTAACGGCTTTCAGGTATTGACAGAGTCGAGACTTCTTCCGGGGGCTCTTCTTCATAATGATAATCAAAGATTTATTTGTAAAAACACCTTCCTGAAGCCAGCAAGTACTACTTATTCTATCTCCTCTGCGCTAGATGCAGATGAGGTACTGCGAATTCCTGTCGCTCATGCTGAAGGTAGATATTTTATTGATGCGAAAGGCTTAGAGGATCTTCAAGCCAATGATCAAATCCTTTTCAGATACTCCGATGAAAATGGGGATGTAAATGCAGATACTAACTTAAATGGGTCAATTGATAATATAGCAGGCATTTGCAATAAAGCCGGTAATGTGATTGGAATGATGCCTCATCCAGAGAGAGCTGCTGAGCAAGTTCTAGGAAATACAGATGGCCTTAAAATTTTACAAGCGATGTTATCGAGCGTCACTGTAAAATAGGAGTTTTGTTAGCTTGCAAAAAAACTTTGAATATAAATGAAGAAGCATGTTATAGGCCTTCGACACACTTTTTTATTGTTTGCCAATTTATAGATTAATGTATCGATCTTGTAAATAACGGCTTAGGCCATTCAAAATTTCTTTTAAGCTAGGTGTCCTTCATAATATGGAATTTTAGAAGTCAAATCCCAAGGTGAGTTGAAAAGTTGGACCTGAAAAGCTAAAGTCTTCAAGCGGCCAAGCTACATCTAGTTTGCCGTAATATCCTAAGGCTACTGTTCTCATGCCTAAACCATAACTCATGAGCCATGGGCTACTAAAATTACGCAATTCGTAGGTAAAGTTGCCCCCTGGTTCAAAAAACTCCGTATTGATATCGTTTTCTTCGTCGAATGGACTTCCTCCTGTCCATGCTGAACCCATATCAAAAAAGGTGACTAATTTTAAATTACGAACGAAGTTACTAGCCAAAGGACCACTGTACAGATACTTTACTATAGGTACTCTTAATTCCGCATTAAAAAGTAAGCTATTGTGACCGTTGAGTCGATTGTAATTATAGCCTCTCAAATTGGTAACAAATCGAGTAAACATTATTTCGGGATTAGCTACTCCTCTTTGAGGCATTAGCGGATCGTTAGTTTGCCGATTGTCAGTATGATTAAAGTACCAATTATCCATACCACCAAGAGCAAAGTCTTGAGGATTCTGACCAAATGAGACACCATAAAAGGCTCGGGTTGCAAAAATGATTTCTTTGTGTACCGGCTGATAGTGTCTTAAGTCTACAGTAAACCTGCTGAAGGTAAATGCCTCCTCATTGATACCATTATAATGTTCAAACCCTATTCTTCCTCTGCTGCCGCTCATAATGTTGAGTCCAAGCATTTTACTGTTGTCAAAGATATACTCCGCTCTACCCCCAATATAGTTTTGTGATAAACTCACAGATTCTATGCCTGAAGGTATAGTAGAAAGATCTTGATCCTGATAAGTAAGGGCGGCAAAAAATGGTTTTAATTCAATGCGAGAAGCATTGGTAATAGGTACTGAGACTCCTATTTCAAATTCATCAAAAGTATAGCGTTCCGGTATGTTGAAGTTCTGCTCTTGTACCGTTAAGTGAAATGCCTTTCTATTGTAAGAAGCCAGCCATTCCACTCGCTCCTTTTGATACCGATAATTAGCATTTATAATGCCACTTCTCAAGTCAAAAAAACCAAGAATACCACCACTAAATCGGTGTTGTTCAAGCATATCATTCATGTCGACTTGTAGATTCAAACCAAGCCCCATGATAGGATGTATGTAAATCCCTGTGGTAAGGTTATCGGCCATAAAGCTCCTTTCATAGGCTGTAGGCCCATAAATACTTCTTTGCTTTTCGATCTGCCTATAGCGAAGGAGTGTTTCCGAACTACGCTGGGCTTGTGTGCTTTGTAGATTTTCTCGGTCAAATAGAAAGCTCTCTGTATCTATATAGCCGGTCATATCCTCATCTCCTCCTACTCGGTTATCGATAGCTTGCTGAAGGTCTCTGTTGCTCTGAGAGGGCCTTGAGGTATAATCAAAGGTGTACTCCTCTGGGTTTATCCAATCCTCTCCCTTTTCTTCTTTCGTAGTGCTAGAAGCTGAAGTATTAGGAATACTATCTACCCTAGAAAAGCGAGAATCTATCAGGCTTAGTTCGTCCTGTCGTTCAATAGATTCTATTTCCTCTATCGACAAAGGTTCAGGAAACCCGCCTTCTGTTTCTTCTTCTTCTTCAATGCTGGGTCTATCTACTTCTTCTTCTGGTACTTTAGGAGTAGTATCTTGTGGACTATCCTCAATGGCGATATCATCATTTTCTTCTTCCAGATCTTCTAGGCCTAGGAAATCATCTATGAGGGATGGGGGAGTATCACTACCATTCTCTGAGGACTCATCTTGTTCATCTTTTGAACTTGCTTTGCGTTGCTGCTCTTGAAACTCCCTTCTGTCTCTTTCACTCAATTTCACCACCTTATCGGGTTCGACACTCAATTCTGAAGCCTTGTTAATATTTTCTGTATTCCTTCTTTCTATCCGATTCTTAAGGAAGGCAAGTTGACGCTCTTGCTGACGTCTTGTTTGAGGAGGAAAAACTCCTTTGCTGAAGTCGAACTCAGGATATAAATAAACATACTCCCCACCTTTGTTATAGCTGATAAAGGCAAGCATATCTTCATGAATATCGAAATCACGAATGGACGAACGGAATTGGCTGACTTCTTTAGTCGTCTTTGTATTAAAGTCATAATTTACCAAGTTGACAATACCTTTTTGATCGCTGAGGTAATAAAAGGATTGATTGTCTATAGGTACAGGCCGGACATTATTGCTCTGCATATTAATGATGCGATTGACCACAGTTTTTGTGGTGTCAATATTAAAAGTAAAAATATTATAATCTTCACTGTACTCAAATAGGTCTGGCCTATCTTTAACAGCTAAAGAGTCTGTACTACGATTGGAGCTAAAGAGTATGGTGCCCGTGTTTGGTATAAAAGTAGCATCAATATTATCGAAGGGGTCGTTGGTGAGTCTTTTTACTGCATTTCTTCTTAAACTAAAAAGATAAATGTCGGTATTTCTATTATCCGATGCTGAAATAACCGCTAGTGCACCACCATCAGCAAAGGAAATGCTTTGTATCTGCTCAAATCGATCAAGACTAAACTCATCAAATTTCTTACCTCTTGTATTGACGATGGTGAGCCTATTCTCTCCGTTCTTGATGTGTACTATTCCTAACCTTGTGTTTTCTTGCCAAGCAATAATGGGGATATCCTCATTTGGCTTTTGCTGTATTAATGCAGCACCACCAGAAAACACTTTTTTCTTTTTCCCTGTGGCTATGTTTTTTACCCATACTGAGTATTGACCATTGTAGTAGCTTGTATAAGCAACAAATTCACCGCTTGGACTGAACCTTACTTGGCGGTGTATATGATCTTTCCTATTTTTATTTTTACTGATTCTCAGATCATGGTCGATTTCATCAAAACTACTTTTTACTTGGTCTAAATCTTGCAAATAAAAAGCTCTCCAGCCATACATGAACCTGCGGAAACTTATTCCTAAAGTGTTAGCAATGCTATTTTCTTCATTTCTGATGATACGGGTGAGGTTGAGAATATTAGAAATATTTCTTCTGCCGTAGTTTTTTGAAATGTAATTCCAAATCGAATGACCGATCAATTCAGCCTCTTTCCCGCTATATTTATTGAGTCTTTCGATGCTTTCTTGCGACATGAGATCTCGAATTTCGTCATCCATCTCTATGCTCCAACCTTCAGCAACATAAGCTGATACTCCTGAAATGAACCACTCAGGTAAATTGAGAAGATAAGAGGACTGGAAAACGTCTGTCAAGCTACCGCCGTACATCATGTCTTTAACCAGCATTTCCGCTAGTGCCCTTCGGATATCGCGCCTGAATTCATCTTTAGTGCCGGGGTTAGCAACTTCAGTTTGTAAGCGTACAAATACGGTCTGTCCGCCATTATTAAATTCTTCCCGTTCTAGGCCCACATTGGACTGCTGAAGATCTGCTTTCGAGTTATAAAGGAAAATTCTGCTTTTGCCATATGGCGAGTAACCAATCAAGTCACTGATTCTTTCATATTCTACCTCTAAAAATTTGGCTACCATTTTGGCATTATCTTTACCATTTTGATAAAAATAAACTTCAAAATTTTCAGTGCTGTAGTGAAGCCAATTGAATGTCTTATAGCGCAACCTCGACTTGCCGAAAGTATCATCTGCTTGTTGACTATAAAGTGGCTCAAATGTGCAGCACAAAATCAAAAAAATAAATAAAATTCTCTGCATGAGGTGTCTTGGTAAACTTTGGTAAATCGCTAAGAGTGAATGTAGTAAATAATCTAATGGTTGAAAAATTTTTTCTCACATCTAGTTATATTTACTTCGCTATCTATCAAATAGTTTTTATTTAAAAGGTGATTTTTTAATTGGGTTGCAAAAAAAGGCGCTAAGCTTACCCCTTTAGCCCCTAAGCCATTAAAAATATACAATTGATTATGCTTGGGATGGCGACCCAAAAACGGTTTTCTGTCATAAGTGGCAGGCCTGATCCCGGCCACAGCGTTGACGATTTTATAATTGAAGTTGACGAGCTTTTGTAATTTTGATTCTATTTGCATGACTCCTTCATCATTTACCTGCTCATCTAGTGGTTTGTGTCTGTAAGTTGAGCCGCAGCGAGAAGTGCCTCGATCGCCTTTAGGCGTGAGAAAAATACCTCGATTATAAATACAATATGGCTCTTGTTCACATTCCAACTCTAAAATATCACCGCTAACAGGCCTGAAGGGAAGCCATCCAAAATATTGGCTGTTACCAGCTTGGTAGCCATTGGCGAAAATCAATCGGCGATAATGAACGCCCTCATAAATCAAGCCTTCGGAGGTTAGTTCCATTGCATGCTCATCGAAACTAGCTTCTTTATAGATGCCTAAGTTGATAAAGTGTCGAGTGAAAGCTTCTACCAAGGTGAGGGTTTCTACTGTTCCTGCATTTTTCAGATATAAGCCACCAAGGGTAGCTTTCAGGTGCTTGTTGAGGTCCATCTGTCCGGTGTCTATGCGCTCGATTGCGTGCCGGTAGCGATCATCATCCCACTGGGCAAGCCATTCGTTTTGCTCTTCTTGGGTGAAAAAAGGGCGGAAAATTTTGCAATCCCTTAAAAAGCGCGCTTTGAGTTTTTGCTCAAGATTACGGTAATAGTCTTCCAGGTGTGGGAAAAGCTCATCTGCACGCCATGTTTTTACCATTGTTCTACCCGTGATAGGATTATACAAGCCGCCTGCGATGCGAGAAGAGCTCCGCGGTTGAGGCTTGTCAATAATACGAACTTGAAGGCCTGCTTCTAGCAATTCATGTGCTAAAATAGAGCCTGCAATCCCTTGACCAATGATGAGTGCATCTAAGGTTGCTTGTGAGGTGCTTTGAGTGTTTTCCATAGGTTTGCTTTACTACTAGCTTTTAACGCATGAGTGACTATCACGGCCGCAAGTTAATCATAAGTCGCTGATTTAACTGAGCTGATAGTGCCATAATGCGACATGAAGAAAAAGAATAAGCTTTCTAGGTGCTAAGCATTGTGAAAGGTCATCAACTTTAAGCATTGATGATAAAGTCAGCATTTTGATGACTACCAATGCTTTTGGACACCAGGCTGTTTTTGAATGGAATAGGCCGTGAGCCCTTTGCTTGCGAGAAGGAGAAAAAGATAACAAAACACGGGACTGTGTTATCATCCCACGCAAAAGAAAAAGAAACCCTAGCTTTCTATCACGATATATCAAGTGCTTTCTGCCAATGAGAAATGAAAATTCAATTATATTTGAGTCATATTAGATCTTTTTAAACCGAAGTTATGATTCAAGTACAGGGATTCGCTTTTAATGCATTTTCAGAAAATACCTACCTACTTTACGATGAGAGTAAAGAATGTATCATTATTGACCCAGGATGTTATGAGGCGCATGAGCGTGAAAAACTC
The DNA here is from genome assembly GCA_020832375.1 of Cyclobacteriaceae bacterium. Taxonomy (GTDB): domain Bacteria; phylum Bacteroidota; class Bacteroidia; order Cytophagales; family Cyclobacteriaceae; genus JAFIEW01. Next base: position 17,516 of record JAFIEW010000010.1, on the reverse strand, counting down.
ATAGAATTCATAGAAAAGGGAGGTTTGAAGCCAGTGAGACTGTTGAATACGCACTGTCATATTGATCATGTGCTGGGTAATGCATGGGTGAAAAGACAATACAATTTGGACTTGGAGATACCGCAAGGTGAGGAGGAAGGTCTTTTGGCGGTAAGTAGTTATGCTTCCAATTATGGCTTTAGTGCATATGAGCCAGCTACCGCCAATCGCTATTTGGAAAAAGGGGAAGTGATCAAATTTGGTAATGGCAGTGAGCTAAAAGTACTTTATGTACCCGGTCACTCGCCCGCGCATATGGCATTTTATGCAGAAAATGAACGCTTTGTAATTGGGGGAGATGTACTCTTTCAAGGGAGTGTGGGTCGTACAGACCTGCCTGGTGGAGATATGGCCACTTTGATAAAAAGCATCCATACAGAATTTTTTCCCCTTGGTGATGAAGTGAAAGTATATTGTGGTCATGGGCCTGCTACTCAAATGGGTATTGAGAAAAAATCCAATCCATTTTGTGCGTTGAGAAATTAAATTTGAAAGTATTCATGTTTAATATTTAATTATCGCACCTAAAACAATTAAGTGCAGTATAAATCGATCTATCGTCACAATCAATTCATAATGAAAAAGTATATTCCTAATTTTTTGACCTCTTGTAATTTGTTTACCGGCTGCTTGGCTGTTGTATTTGTATTTGAAGGGAGAGCAGATCTTGCACCGCTTATGGTACTCATCGCTGCGGGTTTTGATTTTCTTGATGGTTTTGCTGCACGTCTGCTTAAGGTAAGCTCACCTGAGGGTAAAGAGCTTGATTCATTGGCTGATGTGGTAAGCTTTGGATTTTTGCCCGCTGTAGTCATGTATGATCTGATTGGCGCACAAGCGCCAGAGGGGATTTTAAAATACGCAGCTTTTGTAATTGCGGTATTTTCAGCATTACGATTGGCAAAGTTTAATGTAGATGAGGGACAGGAAGATCGATTTATCGGATTGCCGACTCCTGCAAATGCTATCTTTATTGTAGGACTAGCCCTGTTTTCACAGCTTCACCCTAGCTTAGGCGTTGTACTTGAGTCAAATAACTTAGTAGTGATTACTTTTGTGTTTTCGGTACTCCTTGTGGCACCTTTACCGCTGATAGCTTTGAAATTTAAGTCAATGGCTTTTGGTGATAATCTTTTTAGGTACATCCTATTGTTAGGTTCTGTACTGATTTTGTTGATCTTTCAAGCCAAAGGATTGAGCTTGATAGTTTTGTTTTATTTGCTCTTATCAGTAGTAGAAAATATCGTTAATACTACTTCTTCAAAGGCTTGAAAAGTAGTTACTTTGTAAAGAATTTATTTCAACCACATAAAAACCAGCACAACAGATGCAGTATTTGGCAAAAATCAATGTAATGACTCATTCAGAAATCCTCGACCCTCAAGGTAAAGCGGTAAAATTAGGCTTGCAAAACTTGGGAGTGAAGGGCGTAAATGATGTTCGAATCGGGAAAAGAATAGAAATGACACTCGAGGCCGATTCTGAGGAGGCCGCTAAAGAAGCTATTGATACTGCTTGTAAAAAACTTTTGGCCAACGTGGTCATGGAAAATTACGAGTTTACCATTGAGCAAATGCCTTCATAGGCTGTTTTGCTAGGTATTATTTTACAAAAGTAATTCAGTTTTGATAAGCAAATCATTAAAAGCATAGCATTCCAATCTTTTTGGAATGTTATGCAATATGTTCTGGAGTGAGTGAATTTATTGCACTAAAAATCAGTACTTTGCGTTATTGATTTTCCGCTCGCTATCCAAAGTGGAGGTGATGAATCATTAATTGATATATCATCTTACTACCTATGTATCGAGCAGACTATCATTTTCATGCTTTGATTATCATTTTAAGTCGCTTATGAAGCTACCTTTAGGGATATATTTTTTTATGCTGTGCTTTCTTCAATCATTTACGGTTGTTGCAAACTCTGAAGAAGGTGCTTTAAAAAGGGAATGGCGCATTGATCATCGCTTTACAGAAGAAAGCTATGAGCATGAGGTTTTTATCAGTGTATTGTCTGGTCAAAAAGGTATTCCTTCTTATAATTTTAAGGGTATCAGTCAGTATGAACTTTTTGTTGATTCATCATCCCTACAAATATCCGAACTACGCATACTCGAGGAGCGTGTAGCCTCTAGTAGAGAAAGGGAGCTGATTGAGCAATCCAACTATCCTGAGTCTCTCATTCCACCCAATACGAAAATAGCCACTTTTAGAGAGAAGGCGGTTAGTTATCTATTATATCATCCTTACCGTTGGGATTCGCTCACTGATCAGTGGATGATGGTGGAAAAAATTGAAGCCAGTTTCACCAAAGCCAATAAGGTGCATGCTAGCGCTACTCGTAGTATAAATACTACCAGCGGGAGTGACTTATATGCTGACTTTTCCAAAGGCAATTGGTGGAAGATCTCCACCTTAGAAGAAGGTGTCTATCGACTAGGTAGATCGGAGCTGGAGGCGCTAGGGATAGATTTGGAAAGAGATGCCGATCGCATCAGGTTATTTAGCAATGGGGGTCAAATTTTACCTCAGTCAAATGCAGCTCCTAGGCGGTCTAAAGCAATAGAAAACCCTATTCAGGTGAATCGCAATGCTCAGGGACGCCTGACAGAGATCTTATTTTACTCAAGAAGTGCTGACGCTTTTCAGTACAATGAGGTGACCGATCGCTTTGATTTCCTTCCACATTACTATACGGATAGCGTACATTTTTTCTTAACCGTAGATAGTGAAAAGCCAGGGAAGCGCATATCGGTAGCAAGCGAAGAGTCAACGGCAAGCCCAAGCGAAGGCTTCATTTTTCTGGCATATGAGCGATCCGAAGAAATCAATGTGATCAATAGTGGTCGTAAATGGTACGGACTTCCGATGCAGAGTGGTTCGGCGCAAAGAAGTTTCAAATGGCCACAATTGCACCTTTCCGATCAGGGGATGACCTATGTCACGAGTGCCTTAATGTCTAGAAATGACGCACCAGCTTCTGCTGATCTGAGGCTCAATCAGCTACAACTGGGTACTCAAGCATTTGCTGTGCGTTCACCACAAACTTTTTCCTTTGCAGGCAGCGAAAACCAGGAGTTGTACAGCCTTCCAAATTCACTATTAAACCAAGCTGCCGACTTAAGCTTACAGATACAATATAATCCTGGAGGGGGAGTGTCGGTAGGTTATGTAGAATATCTCGTAGTCCAAACCCGAGCTCGGTTCTCTTCCCTACTATCGGGTAGGTCTTTATTTTTTTCGGGGGATGAGGGGAGTAGTGGGCTTCGCTTGCCGAGCTCAAGCTTCCAAAACGGCATTCAGCTATGGGATGTAACCGAATTAAGTGCAATTTACGTACCTGCTGATAAGGGTGGATTTCAACACATTCGGCCTCATCAATCGGCGATTCATTTATACGCCTGGAGTCCTGATCAGCTAAAGTCGGTATCACGAGTCCAGAGGGTGCGGCCTCAAAATATTAGACAAAATACTTCTGTTGAACTACTTATCGTTACAGCGCCATCACTTCGAGGGCAAGCACAACGGCTTGCTGCGCACCGCAGTGCTCACTCCGGCTTGGCTGTTGCTGTGGTAACTGTAGATGAGATCTACAATGAATTTAGTGGAGGATCTCAAGATCTTACTGCTATAAGAGATTATGCTCGCTTTTTGTATCAGGAAGGTGGTGCTAAGTTAAAGTATCTTTTACTTTTCGGTAGAGGAAGTTTTGATTATAAAGGCATCCAAGAGAATGTACAACCTCAGGTGCCGATTTACCAATCGCGCAATAGTCTTCATTTGGTAGATAGCTATGCTTCTGATGATTATTATGGTTTTTTAGATGATAATGAGGGAGATTGGCTTGAGGGACCTCAGCACTCTGATCACCTGCTAGATTTGGGTGTCGGTAGGCTACCTGTGCGTACGAGGGCAGAGGCTAGAGCCATAGTTGATAAAATTATTCATTATGATCTGTCGGATCGTACTTTTGGACCTTGGAAAAATGAATTACTTTTTATTGCTGATGATGGTGATAACAACATTCATATGCGTGATGCTGAGTTAATGTCACGCTTTTTAGAAAGTGAGTATCCTGCATATAACCCCCGTAGAATTTATTTAGATGCTTTCGAGCAATCGAGAACTAGTTCCGGAATTCAAATCCCTGATCTAGAAGAGGAACTTTATGATAGGATTGATAAGGGGGTATTTATGATCAATTATACTGGTCATGGCAGTACGAGTCAACTCACCGACGAGGGTATTCTTACCACAAGGCATATCAATGAGGAGTTTAATCAATTTGACCGCCTACCAATAATGGTGACGGCTACCTGTGATTTTGGTAAAAATGATGGTGGTAGGCCTAGTGGTGCGGAGTTACTTCTTCTTAAGGAAAATGGGGGTGTAATTGCTTTTATTACTAGCACGCGCTTGGTCTTGTCATCTTCCAATTTCTTACTCAATGATGCGCTTTATCGAGAGGTTTTTCGCAGGTCAAGAGATCAACCCATTCGTACGCTTGGAGATGTGTTTATGATTACTAAAAATAATTCTTTGCGTGGGGTAAGGAATAGGAATTTCTCACTTTTGGGAGATCCATCTATGGGGATTAATTACCCTAAGCATGAGCTTACAATTGAAGAAGTAAATGGACAAGCACTTGATAGTACTGAAAATACAATAGGTGCTTTTCAACGAATTGAGTTGAGTGGCAGCATAAAAGCATTTGGGAGTGAGCTAAGGCAAAATAATTTCAAGGGTGAACTGCAAGCCACGATCTACGATCAAGCGGTAGAAAGGCAAACTTTGGGTGCTTTTGGTCCAGTTATGCCTTTTCAAGAAAGAAGTAATTTCTTGTTCAAAGGTACTGCCACGGTGGATTCTGGTCGATTTAGGCTTCAATTTAGAGTGCCAGCTAATTTAGATTATCGGCCTGGGAGTGCAAAAGTAAGTTTATATGCACAGTCTGAAGACGGCCTCGACGCTCATGCAGGCTTGCTTGATCTTCAAGTATCAGGTACAAATGATCAGCGAATTGATGATGTGTTGGGGCCTGAGATTCAGATTTATTTTGGCTCTAGAGACTTTCAAGATGGGGGAGTGGTAAGTTCTAATACGCTGCTCATAGCCGACTTTTTCGATGAAAGTGGTATCAACCTTTCTAGAAGAGGCCTAGGGAATGAAATTAGAATGACGCTCAATCAGGATCCGCCAGTAGTATTGAATGACTTCTATCTTGCTGATAAGGATAGCTATCAAAGTGGTAGTTTGCACTATCCTCTCAATGACCTTCCCGAAGGTCGAAATGAGCTGAGCATTACAGCAAGAGATAATATAGGCAATGAAACCACAACTTTTATTAGCTTTGAAGTAAAAAGTGGTCTAGAAATTGCTATCAACAGGCTTTATAATTATCCGAACCCAAGTAGTACGCATACCAAGATCGTTGTAGAGCATGAGCCTATTAATCATTCGTTGGAGTGGGTACTTGAATTGTATAGTATGAGTGGAGAGTTGATCCACCGGCATGAGGATAGGCTTCAACGGCCTAGTGGTATCATAGAATTACCCATTGCTTGGGGAGAATTGGGTGCCTCTAATCAGATGAAAGAGGGGGTGTACATTTATAAAGTTTATCTTAAGTCGGCTATCGACGGTAGATATGGACAGCGTTTTTCTAGAATGATAGTGGTAAATTGACATTTGATATTTCAGCGAGCGTAATCAACTTTTAATTCGTTTAAGCTGTTTTCGTGATTTTGATCTTATAATCTGTCTTGGGTTTATGGATTTATATTATATTTGAAAAACTGTGGGAAAACGTAATTTATTCAGATAGGTTGCGTTCATTAAGAAGTTAACAAAATTAAGAAGTGAATATAAAACATATTTTACTAGTAGCCGGTGTTATTTTTTACAGTGTAGCATCCATAAAAGCTCAAAATAGCAATGTCAATATTGGATCACTAGATGGTACCGAAGGTGACGGTAATAATTTTCGGCCGATCAATACAGCTGTTCCTTTTCTACAATTTACTCCCGACGCTCGTGCTGCGGGTATGGGTGATGCGGGTGTAGCCACCTCGGCCGATGCAGCGAGTGCGCACTGGAATCCTGGTAAACTCGTCAATGTAGAAAATGACTATGGTTTTCAGGTATCATATGCACCCTGGTTGGCTAAGCTGGTGAATGATATGTCATTATCCTACTTAACGGGGTACTATAAAATCAACCAGCAATCCGTTGCTTCATTTGGAATGAGGTATTTTGATATGGGTGATATTCAGCTGACTGATGAATTTGGCCAAGATTTGAATCAATTCCGACCGCGTGAGTTTTCTTTTGATGGTACTTATTCTAGAAAGCTTACTGAACACTTTAGTCTCGGTCTTACAGGTAAATTTATCTACTCTAATTTGATGGGTAATACTACCGTCGGGAATGCTGATGACCCTCAACCGGGTATATCCGTAGCCGCTGATATTGGTGCACTTTATGATAGAGAAGTTGATTTTGGAAGCACCGATGGTAGATTAGCTTTTGGTGCTTCTATTACTAATATAGGAAATAAGATCAGCTATGGTTCGGAGATTGAAAACTTCATTCCCACCATGCTGAGAGTAGGTACGGCTCTCACTGCTAATTTGGACTTATATAATTCATTTACCTTTGCGCTTGATTTCAACAAGTTGATGGTGCCTAGTCCGCCAGTCTTTGCGGTCGACCCAGATACTGGGGTTCAATTAAGAGACAATCAAGGGGACCCGGTGATTGCCAGAGGTAGGGATCCGGATAGAAGCTTACTTTCTGGTATGTTTGGTTCTTTTGCTGATGCGCCTGATGGCTTTAGTGAAGAGTTGAGAGAAGTAATGATTGCTGCGGGGGTAGAGTATTGGTATAACAATGTGTTTGCAGCAAGAACGGGCTACTTCTGGGAACATGATACCAAGGGAGGTAGAAAATTCTTTACTTTTGGTGTCGGTTTCAGATATCAGCTTTTCGGTGTTGATTTTGCATACCTTGTTCCCCAAAGAAGAGAACACCCTTTAGCTGAAACCATGAGGTTTACACTTCATTTTAATTTTAATAGTGATACTAGACGAAGATCCATCACAGAAGATTAATTAAAATTAACGGTCGCTTGATCATGTAAAGAGGACGTCTTATGGAAAGGTGTCCTCTTTTTTGTATTTTGCAAGTCAAAAGCAATGATGTCGACCAATACATGCCTTTACTAATGCGAAGGTTTTTCAGTTTGAATCTCTCTGTAGGTTAACTTCAGGGGGTGGTCTTCAAAAACAAATTGTTATTTATATCGGTACCTTATTCCTTGTGTACTTTAAGTTCAAATCCTTAAATTATCTTATTATATGTCGCAATCCGCACCAAGTATACAGCCCATTCCTGACTTGAATTTACAAGAACCTAAGTATGGTAGATTGCCCAATGGTATAGAATTTTATCAGCAAGATTCACCAGGGACTCGCGCTGTTCGTTTGGAACTGATTTATCCTTTGGGCGATATTTTTCAAAATAAAAAAGGACAGGCAAAAGGTATGTTCCAAATGCTTACTGAGGGTAGCAAAGGGCGAAGTGCTGATGAGATTGCTGATCAGTTCGATCAACTAGGTGCGTTTCTAGATCTTTCTACTGATAAGTTTTCCGCTACCGTTGGTATCTATTGTCATGCTGACTATTTCATTCAGGCTGTGGAATTGCTTTTGGATGTGATCTATCATGCGGACTTCCCAGAAGATGAGTGGAAGAAAATGAAGGCTGTTAGCAAAAGTAAATTGCTATTGAGTCTTGAGAAAAGTAATGTGTTGGCGAGCCGTCAGTTTAAAAAGCATATAGTAGGTGATGGGAATGTATTAGGTCAAGTTTTAGAGCCTGAAGATTATGATGAGCTTAGCCTTGAAGACATTAGGGATTTTTATGAAGCTCAATTTTTAAGCTCTAAGCCCAAGGTCTTTTTGTCAGGTCAGGGTGAAAGCAGACAATTACAAGAATGGATAAATTTTTTAGGTCAGGTATCGGTATTTGGTAAAAAAGAGCACCAGAAGGAGGTGAGTCCTGATGCTTACTACAAGGGTCGATTGCTTATAGATCGTCAGGAAGGTACGCAGTCGAGCATTGTGATGGGTGTGCCCATGCCTGGTATTCAGCATCCGGATCATCATGATCTGAAGATCGCAAACACCTTGTTTGGAGGATACTTTGGTTCTCGGCTCATGCAAAATATTCGTGAAGAAAAAGGTTATACTTACGGCATCAGTTCAAGAATTCATTATCTACAAAAAGCTGCATACCTTGGAATTCAGGCTGAAGTAAAAAGAGAATTTACAGAACATACCATCAAAGAAATTCTCACTGAAATTCACCGATTACAGAACGATGCTTGTGACCAAGAAGAGCTTGACAGTTTGAAATCATACATTTCTGGAGTCTTTCAAAGTCAGTTGAGTCATGGCTTTGCCTTAATGGATATCCACAAGAACAGAATCCTTCAAGAGCTTCCATCTAGCTATTTCACTGATTATTTTGATGCTTTGCGTCGAATCGATTCAGATAGATTAAGGCATATATTTAAAGAGTATTACCCCTCTAATGAGGAGGAATATCTGATAAGTGTGTGTGGTGGTTGGTCATGATAGCTAGGGTTAATTAGGTTTTAAGCATTCTTATCTTTAAAAAAGATTACTTAAAACCTAATTCTGGTCTGCACCTTGATATCAGACCTGCTTGACCCTTCTATAGTTTGAAGACCAGTGCCAATAGCCTCTCTACCGTCAGTATATCTTGTACGGGCGTATCTAAACCAGAAGTGATATTTTTTTGTAGGTTTCCATTGTATTAGAAACATGTTTCTTACGCCCTGACCATTATAGGCTGGTACTGAAAACGCATAAAGCACATCTTTTTCGAATGCATACTGTCTGTTTTGAAAGCCTTCGGTATCGAAAAGTGCAAGTCGAGTGCTTATTCTAACTTTACCAAAATCTACATTGGCATCTTGCATGATCGCATAACCAGTATTAAAAGTTTGATAGTGATCAAATGAGCTTCCTTGTACTCTTGACTTAAAAGTCACTCTTCTACCCACACCATAGTCAGTATTGACGATCCAGTTTCTGCGTATGCCTTCAGCTACAGGTAAGAAAAATAAGTCCATATCTTCTTCTGTAAGATCAGACTGAGATACATTTAGTGCCTTATTTTCCTGCCTGAATTGTGCAAATATGATCATTCCCCTTTTAGGTCTATAGCTTAATCGGCTCAGGTATTCGAAGCCACTAGAAGGTTCATTGATACGGAATCTAAGCCATGGAAATCGGAATCGGTCATAATAGGCGGTTAGTGTCCATTGTCTGTTGGGTGAAAATTTCACCCCAAAGTAGGCTCCCTGTTCGTTGATGTTTCTAGTACCTTCACCAAATGCCAACCCATAGAAAGTGTGAAAATCACGGTCGTAGCTTCTTAGCACCATGCTCATTTCTAGGTATCGGCTCATATTAGCGGCGAATCCTGCAATGGCACCCTTTCCTCCACTTTGGCTAATGGCTCCTTCGCCAAAAAATGCAAAATTCTGCCAATTGTAGTTGAAAAAGGCGCCAAGGTTATAATTTTGGCTGCCGTTAAATTCATATTGGTTAAAATTGTTAGGGGTTCGCTGAATAGGTGTGCTAAATTGAGTGCCCATTGCAGTAAAACCTCCTTGAAAACTCCCTTCTTTACTGGTATATAACAGATTGGCTCCTGCTGTCTGCTCATTGATAGCATTTTTTGCTTCTATTTCTGCGGGTGTTCGGTGAAAGCCTGTTATTTGTATGGCCGTTATAAAGTCATCTACGATCCCAAACTCAAGTGAATCCTGCCTTTCTTGTATGCGACCATCTTGATTGAGGTTTGAATAAAATGTGGTAAGATCCCAACGTTCGTCTAGCTCGTAGGTAAAAGCAGCTCCTCTGAAAAACCCTGTTTCTAGTACTGAGGTATAAGGCCTTATTCCTAGGTTGTTTCTTCTTACGGTATTGATTGTTTCAGCACCTTTACCAATATTGAAACCAGCTCCTAATAGTAAACTCTGACCAAATTGAAGTTGATAGTCGCCTAATGCTATTTTCTTAAAGCGACCCTTGTTTTCCAAATACAGGTGTATCGAGTAAAAATCCATACCATATCGGTTGGTTTCGGGGTCCCATATAATTTGTTCACCAGGATCCTTTTCAGTGGTAAAACCAAAACTAAAATCGCGTACATGACTGGTGCGGAAGCGGGAGTAAATTTTATTCGGTGAGCCTAGAAAGCGAGAGCTTAACCTACCATCTGACAGGGTGTCTGGTGCGGTAAAGCCTCTTTGCTCCTCCATTATTCGTTCGTGCCTCACAATCAGATAGTTATTTGGTTCTGATATTATACGTCGAAATAGAGGTCTTGTATCTCCTTCAAAGCCTGAGTCACGCACTGTTACAAAAGGTAACATACGCTCGATGGTAAATAGATCGAATTCAGGTACGGCTTGTAGCTCATATATTGTTAGTAGCTTGCCATTTTTATCCAAATAGTTGAGTAAGCTGTTGATTTGCTTTTCTGAGAGTACGAAAAATGAACGCAGCTCTTCTCTATCAGTGCGGTTGAGGTCTATTGGGTTACGGTAGAGCTGGAACATCGCTTCATATATGTCTTCATACTCTAAGTCCTCATCTTGCACAGCAAAGAGTTCCTCTATAAAGCTTTCTATGTCTATGTCTGGTCGGGGGTAATTTTGAGCGCCGACTGAGAACGACAGGAAGGTCAACGCACCAATGAAGATGAACAGCGTTTTCATCCCACGCAAAAAATAAAAAAAGTCAATGACCCAAGAAAAAAGTAGAAAGTAGATCTGTTTCAAAGGCTTTAATTTTTCTTGAATCTGTAATTGAGACTGAAATTATGCACATCACCGAGATAGGTGTTGTTGCCGTAGCTATAGTCTATGGTGATGCCTCGCATATTAAATCCAATACCGAAAAAGTTGTTGAAAGGCTCAGTGTTGATTCCTGTGCGGATAAATAAGTTTTCTATGACCTGATATTCGATACCGGCTTTGACAGTCGCTGGTCTGTCAATGTCTTTTTCGGCTTCAAGGTTAAACATCACATTGCCTGTAGGGCGATAAGATATACCCGATTTCATGATGGTAGGTAGTCGCTCATCATTGAACTCAAGAACTTGAGCTTGATGTAAGTTGAAAATATGTGCTCCAATGAAAAGCTGAGGGGTTAGTTCTGCTACTCCACCAAATTCGAAAAGAAATGAGCCTGTATTTCCAAAGTAATCTATACTGTATTGCGCATAGTTGATTTTCGCGCCAAGGCTTACGATACCAAATTGGTTGCTGAAGCCAAAGCCCAGCATGGACTCGCTATAAAGTTCGTCACCGAAGGTAGATAGCGTAATGGAAGCAACCCCAATTCGATCACTAATAGGATATACTAAACCTGCGGCGACCGTATTGAAGGCAGCAAATCCAAATCTATTTTCATATCCAAAGATGACAGACGCATCTGTTAGTCTACCAGTAGCTCCGACATTAAAAAAAGCCGCCCAAGGATCCACAATGGTGGAAGAGGCATTTCCCACGGCTCGTGCCCTAGCACCTATGGGTAAGTTTTCAGAAGCGGATGCGGTAAAGGAAAATAGTAAAGTTATCGTATAGGCAAATAATATTTTTTTCACGAAGCAAATGTAGTAGAAAGACAATCATTGACGCAAATTTTTAAAGTTACTTTAAGGTTAATTGTTGAAAAAAATGAAACTAAGTCTACTGCGAGTCGTAGAAGGCCTGACAAATTAGCGAAGTATTTATTATGGTTTGTGCGGAACAGATTGTATGAATTTCGTATATATAAATGCTTATTTTGCAAAGCAATTTTATTATCAGTGTATTTATAAAAAAAATTTAACTGTCAACTTTTTCATCATGATTAGATATGTCTTCTTTTTTATTTTTTCTGGTTTGATTTTACATCATGCTCTTGCTCAAGATAGTACCTTTTATGATACTGGTGAGTTGCGTAGTTTGAGGTTTACCGAAGGTAGTATTCATGAGAGAATTGAATGGTTTACTCCCGAAGGTAATTTAATTGCTGACGAGCGCTATGAAAATGGTGAGCTTCACGGTGAGATTATATATTATCACGCCAATGGGTTGATAAAAGCAATTGAAAAGTATGATAGAGGGGTAATCAGCGATAGTGCTTTTTATTATCATGAAAATGGAATGCTTGAGAAGGAAGGAGTTTATAAAGATGGTTTATATGATGGCGAATGGGTGTACTACCATGATAATGGTAAGCTGCAGCAAATAGGTCACTATAAAGAAGGCATGCCCAACGGCACTTGGCTATTGTACGATGAAAAGGGTAAACTCGACCAAAAAGGAAAATATGAAGATGGTGTGGCTCAAGGCAAATGGACCCTATACAATAAAAGGGAAAAGCCGAAATACGTTGGAGATTACAAAGATGATGAACCTGTAGGTCAGTGGTATCGATTCAATTGGTTAGGTAAAAAAAAGCCATGGGTTAATTATAATGAAGTAAAAAGTGAAAGTAATGATGAGCTTTAGAGCTCAGAAGATTAATATCTTACGGGGCGATTTCGTTTAGTGCTATTGGGGTGACTGGTGCTCATAACTTAATAATTTCACCTACCCCTTGCTAAAGAATATATTGGCGTAAAAATTATTGGGTAAATCTGTAGAATATTAACCCCTTGTCCTTTCTATATGCACTAAGGCAGCATTTTATCGTATCGATCGGACTTCGAAGGATCAATTTTAACCAGTAGCTCGTGTGCTTTTCTGCGCAAACTAGGGTCGCCTTCGGAGAACATGTTGGCTATTTCTCTCCCTTTAGCATCCAAAAATGTAATTACTAGGATAGAGTTAGGGCGTATTCGATTGGCTTTCGAAAGTTCTTCTATTACTACAAGTGCTCTTTCTTGAGCTTTTTCTGGATTTTCAGCAAACTGATCAAGTACTTCTCTGTGATAAATATAATTCGCTTTTCTTACCGCTTGCAACTGATCGTTAAGCATATTTTCAATAAGCCAGTATCGATTTCTATTAGACTCCATTTGCTGCCACCCCTGTGCGTTTTCAGACTGGGCAAGATTGACTATGTTGAAGGCTTTTCTCACATAGGGCTCTCCACCAAACTCTTCAAAAGTATCAAAATCTATCGCTAGAATGACGTAAGCATAGTAGGCCAGCATCGAGGCTAGATTACTCATCCAGCTATTTTCATTGAATTCAATAGGTTGTGCTTCTACGTATGAAAAGTTGAAATTTCGATCCGCAAAATTAAAGGTAGGTGTGTAGTAGGAAGAGTTATATACAGGCCTGCTTGCAATGATTTGTACATCAGCCCTAAACTGTCCTATAGATGGCATTTCAGATATGGTAATGTTAAATGCGCATTGTATTCTCTCTTGTGGTGCGAACTCATCGTCGCCCCATTTTCTTTCATTGAGAAATCTTGAAAAAGCTGTCTCCATATCTCTAAAGACCCTTTTATCTTGAGTTCTCACAGCCATATCGTTGACAATTACCTCTGCAAATAGCTCCTGTCCCCAGCATATCTTTTGTGGTACAAAACATAGCAAGAAGGCCAAACCACTAAGAATGTATACTTTGCTCAATTGCATCGAAAATATCTTTTGCTATTTCTCTTTTTGATTTTAACTCTAATTCTAGCTTTTTATTGCTTTTGAAATAAAGTGTCACTTGATTCGTATCATGTTGAAAGCCCGCTCCTTCTGTACGTAGTGAATTTAATACGATACAGTCAAAATTCTTTCTTTCAAGTTTAGACTGGGCGTTTAACGCTTCATTTTCCGTTTCTAGGGCAAAGCCAACGGCATACTGATGTGGCTTTTTTATCTTACCAAGGCTAAGTGCAATGTCTACATTGGGTGTCATGGCGATTTGCATATCAGCCCCCTTCTTTTTGATCTTTTCTGTGGCTACTGTACTGGGGCGATAATCAGCTACAGCTGCAGCGTAGATCATACAATCATAATCATCGAAATGCTCGCTGGCAGCATTGTACATCTCCTGGGCGGCCTGTACTTTGGTGATCTTTAAGTTGGGATGAGCAATTGAGAGACTTGTAGGTCCAGATACTAAGTGTACGGTTGCACCTCGGCTGAGCGCTTCTTCAGCAAGTGCATAGCCCATCTTTCCGCTGCTATGGTTACCAATAAATCTTACAGGATCAATAGCTTCATGAGTTGGCCCTGCGGTGATCAATACTTTTTTGTCAGACCATGAGGATGCCGTTTTAAAAAAATTGGCTACCGCTTCAAGTATATTTTCGGGCTCAGCAAGTCTGCCTTTCCCATCTAGCCCACTAGCCAGCTCCCCACTCTCTGGCTCTATGATATGATTACCATAGCTACTTAAAATCTCAAGATTTCTTTTTTGCGAGGGATGAAGATACATGTCTAGGTCCATTGCCGGAGCTATATAGACCGGACATCGGGCAGACAAGTAGGTGGCAACTAGGAGATTGTCAGAATAGCCATGAGCAAGAGAAGAAAGCGTCTTGCCTGTTGCTGGCGCTATGATCATAAGATCCGCCCAAAGTCCAAGCTCAACATGGTTGACCCATTCGCCAGCATTATTCTTTATGAACTTCGTGTAGACAGGATTTTTCGATAAGGTAGATAAGGTGAGAGGAGTTATAAACTGGGTGGCGTCCTCACTCATGATTACCTGTACATTTGCACCTGCTTTAACAAAAAGGCGTACCAAGAGCGCGGCTTTATAAGCTGCAATACTTCCTGATACGCCTAGTAAAATGTTTTTGTCTTTAATACTCATTAGAAAGTCTTCTTTACTACAAGATCTTTTCTAGAAAGCATTATCACTCTCATTCGGATGTCTAAAATTGATTTCCCCGCTTAAGAATTCCTCTGTGGCTTGTAGCGTAGGCTTTGGCATTCTCTCGTAAAACTTAGAAATCTCAATTTGCTCTCTGTTCTCGAATACCTCTTCCAAATTATCCACGGTAGTAGCAAACTCAGAAAGCTTGTTATTAAGCTCTTCTTTCATATTATTTGAAATTTGGCGAGCTCGCTGAGAAATGATAGAGATAGACTCATAAATATTGCCTGTAGGCTCAGAAAGTTTGTCAATCTCTCTTGGAATGATGGATGTATTTACTGCCATAATTTTGTATAATTAATTTTCTTGTTTTTTATTACTACTTAAAAACTCAATACTGTTCTCATAGTATGAGCCAGCTTTCCTAGCAAATCTACTCTCAGGATATCGATCAATAAAGTCCTGATAGAACTCAATAGTTTGACGATACCTTTCTTCTTGTAAAGATGCAATAGACTTTCGAGCTAATATATATTCTGTCTCTACTTTAAGAAATCTTAGTTCCTCATTGTAGTCCGAGTCAGGATAATCTTCTGCAAAGTTATCAAAGGCTATTAAGGCCGATTTATAACGCCCTAGAGTATAATATAGTTTCGCATTTTCAAAAGCTTTTAATTCTAACTTTTCCTGCATTTCATCTAAAAGCTCCGTGGTACGTTCCTTACGGTCGGTATTAGGGAAAGTATTTAGATAAGTTTGCATAATCTGAATCGCCTCTATTGTGCTTGTTTGATCTAGAGGGTGTGGCGGTGATGCTCGATACAAAGAGTAGGCTCTCATAAAAAATGCCTCCTCTGCATATTCGCTCCTATTAAAAGCATCGAAAAACTTTTTAAACTCGTGTGCTGCCAAGAGATAGTTTTTTTGATTGTACTCGCACATGGCATAATAAAACTTTGCCTTTTCCTCTTCTTGTGAGCCCTTGATAATAGGTAAAACGATTTCAAATAATTCAGCGGCTTTGAAATAGTCTTCCTTTTCGTAGTAGCGAAAGGCCGCATCATACTGCTTCTTCCAGTCGGTACTTTTACGTAGTTTTTGAAACTCCCCACAGCCGCTGAGAAATATCAAACCTACCAATAAATAGAGAGTAATGTGTAAACGGCTGAACATGAATGTAATAGAGGTTCTTTTTGTAATCATTGGTGCAAAGATACTTCGCTAAGTATTAAAATCAAACAGATGCTGATAATCAATTAGATCGGTGAGAGCTTAAGCTTCATTTTGTTGCCCTCACTTAAACGCCCATGCTTATTTCATTATTGTTTGCTCATGCATTCCGTTGACTTTTAAATTGTACGTGTTTTTCCTGATTTTTTTGCTAAAAAATGTAATAGCATCATTAGTGCCAAAGCCCAAGCTAGTAGTGCATTGGGTATTACTGTTGCCACGTTGACCCATTTGTAAAAGATGAATAATAGGTAGGCTATCCAACTTAGAAGCGCAGTAAATGGCCAAAATCCCGCTTGTAAGTAAAAACGAAAGATAGGTATTTTGTCATTATACGGTAAAAAAGCTCGCAAAAATATCCTTAGGCCAATATACAAAGGAATGATCAAGCCAAGTCGAGCCATCCACAATAAGGCAGTGTTGTCGCTTAAGTTCCTTTGCATCAAGTCCTCTGGGTTGTGCTCACCTAGCATTATACCTCTTATCGGAATTGACATTTCCGGATTTTTATAGCTCATTAACAGATTGTTCTGTTGTCCACCTAAAGCACTTGCAATTTCATTTTGAGTATAGCGATAACTAATTCTTACATCCCCGACTTTTGGATCATCCGGATTGGCGTCTTTCGATAGTATATAGTGCCCATTTTTTGTATATCCTTGTGGTAGCTGTACCGATTCTGGTATTAAATATAGTTTGTCATTAATAGGTACTGTAGGAAAATTATAGCCCAGATGAAACTCGCCAAGCATTACAGTGTCTGTCCATTCTGACTTCGATTCAAATGGGATGCTTTTAGGGTTTTGGCGGTCATCCTTAAAAAGCTCAGAATTGATAATATACTCATACCAGTCAGCGCGATAAATAGTCCTTTCATCTCTTTTAAAAGCGTTCCATTGATACATCTCTACTTTCCTGTGGTATGCGGCCGCCTCAATTTCAAAGCTAAATTCATTGTCCCGTAAAGGTTTTACCCCTCTAAGCAAACCCTTAATGAATATAAGTTTCCCTTCATTCTCAGCTTGTATTTCTGCCTGTTCTAACTCAATCACTTCGCTTTCATACATCCTCAACCATCGGTAATTGGAAGTGCCATGATTTTCTGTGCAATTCGATAAATAAAAGGTCGTCGATAAGATCAGTAGACCTAGCGCAATTCTTATCGGTGCCTGAAAAATTGCAATGAGAATATATTTCCAAGTAGGTAGTTTTGATTCCATCGTTATTAATATTGGAAAGTAACAAAAAGTAAATCTACCTTGCGAAATATTTTAAAGGAAGAAGCAAGGTTCACACTATAAGATATTACTAAAGATTATTCTAGATGATTGCTATTATGTTATATGCATATCCGCTTGTTTGCATCTTAAATTTCAAAGGGAGTACTAAGTTTT
>JAFIEW010000141.1 GCA_020832375.1 Cyclobacteriaceae bacterium | reverse complement strand
TTGAACATGTCAGTTGATGAATTAAATGCTACTCTAAAAATTAGTTAGATGGAATATGCATTAGAATTTCTATTCCGATCTAAAAATACTTCCATCAAAATGTCTGAATCCGAAATTTTGATGCTTAGTCCAAAAGATTAACATAAGTTAAGATGCGTAAATTGGATTTAATATTTACTTTGAAACACATTAGAAGTTTAAAGTAAGCTACTTGAAGTTGATCATGTTTCTAGTTAAAAAGTACAAGCGATGTTTGTGCCACCTCGCATCGGTGGGACTTGCGACTTTTTCATAAGTCTAGAATATTTATTTAGATAAAGTCCTTAGATGGTCACTCTTATGTTTTGAGAATAGGTATGGAATCAGTTAAGAACTGACCATCTTTCCAAGATATATCAACCTTGGCTATGTTATACCGCTTTCTAAAAAATAAAACCTAAGCCGAGTTCGAAACGATCTCCTTCAAACTCACCATTGATCATAGGCACCTCATTCCACCTAAACTGATAATTTGCTTTCAGCACAAGGTTTTTGCGGGTATTAAAATTGGCACCCACTGTCAGTGCGCGCATATTTCTTTGAAACCTTGTTTCATCAGCAAGTGCATTGGCTACTCCAAGGTGGGTATCTAGCTGCTCAAATCGAGCAAAGATTGGTAACTTCATTTCATTGGATCTGAAAACGAAATTATTGCTATTAGATAAAGAAGACCTTTTAGATCGAATCCAAGGCAAGATGTCGTATCCAACTTCTAGGTAGTAGCCCAACACTTGACTACCGAGCACTTGGCCTATACCGGCTTGCTGCTGCGTGAGCGCGAAAACACCTTCCGTATCCTCCATGGTACCATAAGTACCCAATCCCATAATGGTCCAATTGTCTTTTTCATAGCGTGCATAAGCTGAGGTAAGCCATGTATTGGCGCTTACCCCTCTACTACTCCCATCCGTCAAGCTGATATTTTGATTATTGCCCGCTTGCGTCCAAACTCCACTGGCAGAAAGCACTGTGTTTTCAATACCCGAATAGGTCCACATGCTATTGAGGACTACACTGTTGAAGTTCATGCGCCACTCCTCATCCCTACCTCTACGAATCCAAGTCCCACCATTATAGCTACGTGCATCTAAGCCTTGGTAAGCAGAAAGAGTCCAACTTAGGTTTTTATTGATGTTGCCGTAGGTCATTAGCCCAAGGTCAATCCATGTTGATGGAATGATCAGACGCTCAACCTCAGGCCGATTGACAGAGAAAAACATGATCGGCTCATCGTGATTATTCAAATATCCTATCTGTACCTGATGCGTACCCACTCTTACATTGAATCGTGGGTCAATCAAAAAGTCGGCAAAGACCTCTAAAAAGAGTTCTGTTTTATTTTCATTGCCTTGATCTTGTATCACTTCACCATAAATCTCACCAAAGAGTACAAGCCAAGGCTTGGGTTTATAAGCCAAGTATCCCACAAAGCGGTACATATTAGTCATATAAAGCTCTAGGTCGTTGCTAAATCGATCTACAGGGCCGCGGTAATTGATATAATTAACTTCCCCAAAGCCACTCGCAGTAAACTTAGAATCTGAAAAGTAGATCTTTGAAGCTGCCATCGGAAGGCCAGTGGCTGTCTCGTAAGTCAATTCTTCTATGATTCGTCGGTCACGCTGACCTACTGAGTCTTCATCAACATCATGATTGAGCGCAAAAGATGACTCACTAACAAACAACATCAAAAATGCGGCAAGTGATGGTACCCAATAAGTTGAAACTCTTTTAGTCATGGTCTAATGATCGATATTATTTTCACTAGCATTTAACTATTGCAAGTTTAAAACCAACTTAAATTCGCCTTAAAAACAGCTTAAAAAAAACTAAAAAAATGATTAAAATTGAGTTAAAAATGTAAATCCATAGGATAATGAGTCTCCTCGACACTAAGAAGGGTACATTAGAAGAATCAGTAAAATACAACTCCACAAAGAGTATAGGTGAACTATATACCTTTCAAATTATATTTAAAAGATGAAGCCAAGACCTAATTCTACACGATCGCCCTCAAACTCTCCGTTAGGCATCGGCTGTTCATTCCACCTAAACTGATAATTGGCTTTAAAAACAAAGTTTTTACGTGTGTTGAAGTTGGCACCCACGGTCAGCGTAGTCATATCTCTTTGAAAGCGATTTTCATCTTGCAGCACATCGGCTACCGAAAGGTGTGTATTAAGCTGCTCAAAGCGTGCAAAAATTGGCAACTTCATTTCTTTGCTTCTGAAGAGGTAATTATTCCATGAGGCACTATTTGATGATCGCTTGCTTCTAAGAAAGGGTAAAATATCGTAACCCGCCTCCAAGTAATAGCCATATACCTCACTACCAAGCACCTGACCTTCACCTCCCAACTGATCGGTAAGTGCAAAAATTCCTTCTGTATCCTGCATATTACCATAAGAGCCGAGCGCCATAAGCGTCCAGTTTTTTGCTTCGTGTCGCACATAAGCTGAAGTCAGCCATGTATTTGCACTCACTATGCGCGTTTGGCTATCGCCGATTTGAATAGTTTCGTTGTTTCCTCCTTCTGTCCAAATACCACTTGCTGAGATCTTAGTATCCTTGATTCCGCTGTAGGTCCACATGCTATTGAGCACGATGCTCTGAGCGTTAAATCGAAGCTCCTCATCCCTACCCCTTCTAATCCAAGTGCCACCATTGTAATTGCTAGCATCCAAGCCTTGGTAAACAGAAAAGGTCCAACTCAGATCACTGGTAATATTACCATAGGTCATTACCCCTAGGTCAATCCACTGTGAAGGAATGATCAATCGCTCCACCTCAGGACGATTGACGGAGTAGAACATGATGGGCTCGTCATGATTATTAAGGTATCCCAACTGAACCTGATGGGTTCCAACCCGCACATTGAAGCGAGGGTCGATCAAAAAGTCAGCAAAAAACTCAAGAAAATACTCCACTTCTAACGCTGAGGTCTGCCGATCTTGAAGCAACTCGCCGAACACCTCACCATATAAAATAAGCCAAGGCGTAGGCTTATATGCTAGGTAGCTCACAAAGCGATATAGATTGGTCATATAAAGTTCTAAGTCGCCGCTGCTCACGTCTTTCGGTCCGCGATAGTTGATGTAGTTGACCTCACCAAAGCCGCTTGCAGTGAACTTTCGATCAGAAAAATAAATCTTCGAAGCTGCCATAGGTAGTCCTGATGCTGTCTCGTAGGTTAGCTCTTCGATCACCCTACGCGGCTTTACTATGGTAGAGTCCACATCTTCAGCGGCTAATTCATTTTGCGCGAAGACGATTTGTGTACTCATTCCAACTAAAAAAAGAAGACTGACTAAAAACTGGCCGAAAGGCTTTAAAGTGGTAAAATGATTCATCATAAATAAAAATATTGAATATATCCGATACAAAGATGAGAACCCCAAGTAAAAAGGCGCTTAAAATAAGCTTAAAATAAGCTTAAAATCGTCCGATTAGTTTTTTATTTTTTGCGTGGAATGAGAATTGTAGCTAGCTCAAAATCATGGTTTTAGGCATCAAAAACATATCACAACTCCTATGCGTCTTGTCAAAAGTTAACTTTTTGGCATAATCCCTTTCTATGCTTAAAAAAATAAATCCATAAAAAAACCTTTGCCTAATAGAAAGACAAAGGTTCATATCATTTTAGTTTTGGCTTGTTCTTATGAAGCCACTTCTATGACGAAGTAATTCTTTTTCCCTTTTTGCACCAATAGGTATTTACCTTGCAATAATTCAAATTCTGGTAATGCGGCAGGGTCACTTACTTTTTCTTTATTGATGGCTACTGCATTAGATTGAATCATCTTGCGCGCCTCCCCCTTACTCTTGAAGATAAAATATTCACTGACTTCAGAGAGTAGACTTGTCACATCTCCTGCCTCTTTTAGCTGCTGAGCACTGATGGTCTGCTGAGGCACTCCCTCAAAAACTGACAGAAAGGTACGCTCATCAAGGCTTTTAAGGTCTTCAGTAGTCGACTTTCCAAAAAGAATAGAAGAAGCCTTTATGGCATTATCGAGTTCTTCTTGAGAGTGTACCAATCTGGTAATTTCCTCAGCAAGAGCCTTTTGCATCACCCGCAAATGGGGTGCTTGCGCATGCTCCTCCTCTAGTGCTTTTATTTCTTCTAGCGACTTAAGTGTAAATACTCTCAACATGCGCGGAGAGTCCTCATCGGAAGTATTGAGCCAAAATTGATAAAAATGATAAGGGGATGTCATTTCAGGATCAAGCCAAATATTACCTCCTTCAGACTTGCCAAACTTGGTGCCATCGGCCTTGGTTACGAGTGGTGCTGTCAATGCAAAAGCTTCACCCTGTGCCTTTCTTCGGATAAACTCAGTTCCTGTCACGATATTTCCCCACTGATCGGACCCACCCATCTGAAGCTTCACGCTTTTTTCATTGTACAAATGGTAAAAATCGTAACCCTGCAATAATTGGTAAGAAAATTCTGTAAAAGAAAGGCCAGTCTCTAAGCGCTTTTTCACACTATCCTTAGCCATCATATAATTGACGGTGATATGTTTCCCAGCTTCTCTCAAAAAGTCCAAGAAGCTAAATTCCTTCATCCAGTCATAGTTATTGACTAATTCTGCAGCATTTTCACCGTCTTCGAAATCCAAGAACTTTTGTAGTTGCGATTTGATACCTTCGATGTTCTCAGAAAGCGTGCTTACATCCAAAAGTTGTCTTTCTGAGGGCTTGAAAGAAGGGTCGCCGATCATTCCAGTGGCACCACCTACTAAGGCAATAGGCTTATGACCTGCCAACTGAAAGTGCTTTAGAAGCATGATAGTAGCCAAATTGCCAATGTGAAGTGACTTGGCGGTAGGGTCAAACCCGATATAACCTACCGTCATTTCCTTTTTTAATTGCTCTTCCGTACCGGGCATCATATCATGAAGCATGCCCCTATCTCTTAACTCTTGAATGAAATCACCCATGCAATTTGCGCTTATTTTGTGGTTTAACTCAGCTATTTTAAATCAAAAAACTGCAATTATGCCGTTTTTCTTATTTGCGTCGCAATTTACCATCTATTTTCTATTTTTACTTTATAGAATACAGCTTTTCTAATGTTAGAAGGGTAAAGCGCTTTTCAAACTGTCTTTCTTAGGCATACCAAGAAGAAAATAAAAATTTAAAAGCCTTTTTAATTTCATTCACATGGGTACTAGAAGAAGAATGGAATAAAAGTCAGGATAAAAAACCCTCTATGTAGAATGAACACAAGATTTCAAAAATCGTAGTTGAATGGGTATAAAATTTTGTATTTTAGCATAAAATATCTTGCTTTTAAGATATGGAAAACCAGTAGTTTTTAAAGGCTAATATGCTGGTTACCTGTGGATTTTGCTACAAATAACGTACGATAAACCAAAAATAAAACAACAACAAACTCATATGATAAGCTATGAAGTAAAGGATCGTATAGCGTCCATCACCTTGAATCGACCCGATAAAAGAAATGCGTTGAATGCCGAGATGGTCGAGCAACTTTATGAGGCTTTTGAACGCGCAGAGCAAGATAAAGAGGTAAAAGTTATCGTGCTTCAAGCGGAAGGCAAGGCGTTTTGTAGTGGTGCGGACCTCGCTAGTCTACAAGAAATGCAAAACTATAGCCTCAAAGAAAATATTCAAGACTCTAGGCGCCTCATGGAACTCTACGAATATATCTACACCCTGCCGAAGGTAGTCATTGCAGCTGTACAGGGACATGCCCTTGCAGGTGGATGCGGGCTGACAAGCGTTTGCGACTTCGCTTTTGCCGCAGAAAATATCAAAATGGGATATACCGAAGTGAAAATCGGTTTTATACCCGCTATCGTAAAAGTATTTTTGCTGCGAAAAATTGGTGAAACAAAAGCAAAAGAACTACTTCTTACAGGTAAGCTCATTTCGGCAAGTCAAGCGAAAGAGTATGGTCTGATCAACGAAGTGGTATCTGCAGACGAATTAAAAGACTACGTCAACAAATTTGCGAAAGAGCTTTGTGAGAATAATTCAGGACAGGCGATGGGTCTCACAAAAACACTCATTGCTGAAGTACAAAGTATGGACTTACAAGAAGCGCTCAACTATGCCGCTGAAAGCAATGCCAAAGCAAGATCGACGGAGGACTGTAAAAAAGGAATAGCTGCATTCTTGAACAAGAAAGACCTTAAATGGTGAAAATAAGGGATTGATTCAATCTATCACTAATACTTTTATTGGGATGAGGACGGTTCAATTAACTCCTCATCTCATATTAAATAATACATTTTGTTTAAACATCATTGCTGTAGTCTTCCTGAAATACTAAAATCGAAAAACTTTTACCACTGCCTAGTGATTGGATTTAGAATACCTTAAATTTACTTTCAATCATCCAAATGGGTAGTGCTCATCTTTTAATCATAAGTCCAATGAATATCAATATCTCGGTGTTAATGCTGCTTTTTACGATAGGAATAGTATCTTGTCAGAACAAATCAAATGCTACTAAAAGTCAATCAATGGATCCAAGTATTAAAGGGAAAATTGTATGGGTAGAAGGTAACCAAATGCCACAAGTAATCCCCGAAGGAGTAGATGTAGATTCTTTTACTATGGCTGCACCTTCTCCAAAAGGTGTGGTTAGAACCTTATATGTATTTCCTCTTACCAAACAGCAAGATGTAAAGCGTGAAGGTGAGTTCTTTAAAAACATACCACATGATCCCATAGCTACAGTTACTTCTGACGAAAAAGGCGAATTTGATTTGGCACTTCCTGCAGGAAACTACAGCCTAATGGTAGAAGAAAAAAAAGGGATGTTTTTCGCAAATATTTTTGATGGCAAGGGTAATATTAACCCAATAAAGGTTGTACAGGATCAAGTAACTCAGGTAGAATTTGTTATTAATTACAGAGCCTCTTATTAATAGAAGTAAATGATTTGATGACCTTGATCTTAGCTTTTATTATGTGTTGTAAAATTAAGCTAAGGCTTTCGATTAAACAGCGCCTGTCACGTAACAGTATTGTTATGATAAATTCAATTGACCTTTTACCAATCAAGTGAAAGCTGTAAGGGAAGGATTCGAACCTTCACGGAGAGATTAGCAATTGTAACCTGTACTACCGAAGCAGTAAAGCTCGAAGACTTCGTCTTTTTTACTATTGAAGCATCCAATCTAATCGAACGATTCACAAACTCAATAAATGTCTCTTAAAAAATGAGGCAACGCCTGTCAACTCGCAGTGTAGTATAACGGTTAGGCGCCTGGCGCAGTGACTGGTTACGGAGCCCAAAAGTGTCAATACACCACACAAGTTGACGCGAGGTAGAATGTTCAATTTAAACACTTCACCCGCCATTGAGCAAAACGCCTGTTAGTAATGGTTTTTCTCTCTCCGGTCGTCAATTTGTTGTTAGAGTTTGATTGAGAGTTCAAGGTGTCCACTAAGTCCAATTTCAACTATTTTTTGAAGTGTCGAAATACGAACTTCCTTAATGTTGTTCTCAATTTTTGAAATGTAGCCCTTGTTGGTTCCGCATTTTTCTGCAAGCTCTTCCTGTGTCAATCCTTTTTCTAGACGAGCTTGTTGAATAAGAAAACCGAGTTTAAAGGATTCATAACCTTTTTCAAACTTATTACGTTTGTCAGCTCCTTTTTTTCCATATTGTTCTTCGACAAATTGGTCGAGTGTCTTTAAATTATTTTTCTTGCTCATATTCTATTTTAATTTTTAATGCTTTTTCAATTTCTGATTTCGGTGTCTTTTGGGTCTTTTTTTGAAACCCGTTAGCTAGCACTATCAGTTTTCCTTCGTCAAAGAAGCAGAATATGCGAAAAATGTCGCTACCATACTTAACTCTGATTTCATAAAGTCCATCCGTTCCCGTTATATGTTTAAAGTAGTCGGTTGGGATGTGTTGTTGAGTTTCAATAATTCTGAAAGTCCATAGAATTTTATCTTTTACTTTCTGCTTCTGCTTGTCAAAGAAGTCAGTAAAGTAGTTTTTATACAAAGTGACTACCCTTAACTTTATTTCATTCATACGTTGCAAAGATAGGAGAAGTTGTCCGAATGAACAACATTGGTTTTTATGTTACTATAGGTTGCATCTTTACAAAATCACTGCCAACCTTCAAACTAAAGTCGATTGATCTTGTAACAATAAAATATAAGCTGTAAGGGAAGGATTCGAACCTTCACGAAGAGATTAGGCGTTGCGACCTGTACTGCCGAAGCAGTAAAGCTCGAAGACTTCGTCTTTTTTACTATTGAAGCATCCAATCTAATCAAACGATTCACAAGCTCAATAAATGTCTCTTAAAAAATCAGGCAACGCCTGTCACCTCACAGTGTAGTATAATTTTCAAACAAAAATCGATTAACCATTTATCAATAAAATGAAAGCTGTAAGGGAAGGATTCGGACATTCAAGGAGAGATTAGCAATTGCGACCTGTACTACCGAAGCAGTAAAGTTCAAAGACTTCGTCTATTTTATACTATTGAAGCATCCAATCTAATCGAACGATTCACAAGCTCAATAAATGCTTCT
>JAFIEW010000140.1 GCA_020832375.1 Cyclobacteriaceae bacterium | reverse complement strand
CTATCTAAAATTATTATCCTTGTAAAACTGTAACGTTTATTTAGGACTAGACATTTTTAATGTTCAACTAACCTCTTTCAGCTAATTTATTTAAAGCTGTTTGTAATTCCCTCTTCAGTTTTACTTGCTTTTCAAGCGCTACTTTCTTTTGTTCCTCGATTTCTTCTTTTAAAACTTGAACCTCTGCCGTAGCAATTTTTGTCACTTTGTGAGCTCTAATAAAGGCTAAATATGAAAAGGCAGATAATACCAACAAGGATAATAAAAGGACACTAATGACCACCACAAATACAGACTTATCAACTGCGAGGCCTCCTAGCACAAAACTATCAGCTACCTTTTCTGCCTCTTCCAAACTTTGCTGTGTTTCTTTTAGCTCTTGGTTTTTATTATTAAGTTGTAGCGATTGCTCTTTTATCATTCCTTCTTGCCTTTCTATCTCATTTTCATAATCTTTCACTTGCTCTTCTAGGAGTGATCCAAAGCCTTCTAAAGCTTCAATCTTGATCACTTTATTGTCCAAGTAAGTTCTTGAATCATCGATAAGCGTTCCATACTGTTGAAGGATCGTTTTAGATGTTTCATTTGCCTCTTCTTGCGCTTGAAGCTGGAAGGTGCCTGTGCTTAAAAGGATGGTTAAGCTGATGCTAATATATTTATTCATGACGATTTATTGTTTTATCGATGCTAATGCATCATAGATGATTCAATGGTTTTTGCCAATACCCACAAATGTGATTATCTGGTGTGCTGATAAGCAAACCAGAAATCATTTAATGACATAAGCTAGGGTTTTCGGCTGCAAAAATGATTAGAATATTTTTGATTGTTTAGTAAAAAAATAGTTATGACCATTCTATGGTCTCTACCAACAAAGGTAAACTTCTTTATGAATAATCTAAACGAAAATTGAGAGGAATTCAAGTGTGATTTCTTTATTGAACCCGCTCAATTTTCGATAAGCTAATATTTCTTAAATTACCGATTAGTTTTTAGTAGGGGTTCTTCAGTTACCCCTTTATCCCACACTAAAAATATTTGTATCATTTTATTTTCGATCGTGATAACGCAGAGCAAATTCTTTTGCAAAATAAGTTAGGATCACCTTAGCCCCAGCACGCTTGATGGATAGTAACATTTCGTCGGCTGCCCGGTCGCCATCGAGCCATCCTTTTTCATTGGCAGCTTTGATCATGGCATACTCTCCACTTACATTATAGGCGGTAATGGGTAGGTGGCTATGAGCGGCTAGGTCTGAAATGATATCTAAATAAGCAAAAGCTGGCTTCACCATCAGCATATCTGCCCCTTCCTCCATATCGAGATTTGCTTCTCTGAGTGCTTCCTTGCGGTTAGCAGGATCCATTTGATAGGTTTTTTTGTCACCAAATTTAGGCGCTGAGTCTAGCGCATCGCGGAAGGGACCATAGTATGCCGACGCATATTTTGCAGTATAACTCATAATAGATGTCTCGGTAAATCCAGCCTGATCCAGTGACTGTCGGATACTAGCAACTCTACCATCCATCATGTCGCTCGGACCAATGATGTCTGCACCTGTTTCTGCTTGAGCCACTGCCATTTTATTGAGTACTTCGAGCGTTTCGTCATTGATGATTTTTCCATCTCGCACAATGCCGTCGTGTCCATCAGTACTGTACGGATCCATAGCCACATCCGTCATAATGCAACTTTCGGGAAACTCTCGCTTCACTCGTTCTAGTGCTTTCAAGTAAAAGTTAGAAGAGTCGTAGGAGTAGGCTGCATCTTTAGATTTTAATGATTCATCTACAACGGGAAAAATATCAAATGCCTGCACACCGAGCTTCATGCACGCTTCAACTTCTTTAAGAAGTGGTTCGATACCCTTTCGACTTATACCCGGCATGCTGTTTACGGGTACTTGCGCTTGTGGATCTTGTAATAAAAAAAGTGGAAAAATAAGGTCTGCTGGGGTAACTATCGTTTCGGCAACCATATTTCTGATTGCTGCCGATTTTCTGTTTCTTCTTGGTCGTTGGATCATTTTAACTTTTTCACAAAAATAATAAGTATATATCGCTTTGGCCATCCTTTTTGAATCAAAGTAGGCGTCTCTTATTCACGCAGATTTATCAATACTGTTCTAATTCTATCCGCATTCTTGTTTTATTTTCCGTGGGATGAGGGGATGCATTCATGATTTATTCCAAAATTGATAGCTAGAGTTAGGGATGCGCACTGTCTAATAAATGGCTTGTCCATGATACAAATCAATAATTGGAATGGTTACAGATCTATTAATTAGGTTTTGGTCTCATTTCAAGGTATAATTTAGGGTTTGCTTAAAAATTACCAAGTACTGCAGATTAGAGGAGGCACAAGCTTCGCATGTTTTAATTGACGGTAAAATGATAATTCTAAAAAGCTTATTTTAAGCCTTTAATCTTTTTTCAAATAAATTCCGCTTACGATTCACAAATCACGATAATGCTTTGTGCTAACCTACAAAATGTCGATTTCAGACATTTTCGAGCAAGCATTTTCACCATTTTTGATTAAAACCCGTAAACACAAATAAATAAAGTATAGACTTCATGACTTATTTATCAATAATTTAGCTTTTTTTAAGCTCGCCCTACTTTACATGGGAAATGAGGACTTAAAGGCTCTTATTTATATCTTTATCTACCTCAATAATGTAGCATGCAAATTATTACAACCTTCCTAGAGCAAGTTGGAGCATAAATAATTAATCCTATTTGCTCACTTTCGACTGCGTTCTCATCCCAAGCTAATTCAAAAACTAAACTTGCATTAAGAGGCTTTTAAAATCTTCGTAATTAGCTGATAGCCTCTTTTTCTCAAATGCTTGTTCATATAAGCTCGCTGCACTCTCAGGTAATGGCACATTCATATCAAGTTGATCATAAACACTTTGGAATTTGCAGGGGTGTGCAGTTTCTAGAAAAACTCCCTTCTCGTTCTTGGTCTTAAGATAGTTTTCAAGTGCCATGTAGGCGATGATGCCATGAGGATCTGCTAGATATTGATGGCTTTCTTTGAGTCTTCTTATGCCACTTAGCGTAACTTGATCATTGGCAGAGTAACCGATCAATTTTTTCTGTAATGTATCGGTGTCGAAGAAGTGCTGCATACGAACGAAATTACTTGGATTGCCCACATCCATAGCATTAGAAAGGGTAGGGATGGTAGTCTTAGGCTGATAACTTCCATTTTCAAGAAATCGAGGCACGACATCGTTGGCGTTGGAGGCGGCTATCATTTTACCGATGGGTAGTCCTGCTGCTTGAGCCAAGAGCCCAGCAGTGAGGTTACCATAGTTGCCACTAGGAACGCTAAAGATAAGCTCTTCGGCTGTACCTAGCACTTGAAAGGGTGCAAAATAGTAGACCGCTTGCGGTATAAATCGAGCCACATTGATACTATTGGCAGAACTCAATATTCGCTTTTTTGTGATGTCTTGATCCAAGAATGCTTGCTTCACCAAGTTTTGACAGTCGTCAAAGGTGCCATCAATTGCATATGCGGATACATTGTCACCCCCCAGGCAAAGCTGTCGCTCCTGCAAGTCACTCACCTTGCCATTAGGATAGAGAATGATGACCTCTACCTTCGGACTATTCTGAAAGGCTGCCGCTACCGCCCCGCCTGTGTCGCCTGAGGTGGCAACCAAAACGGTCACTTGCTTATCGGTGTCTTCATAGAAAGCATTGAGGCAAAGAGATAAAAATTTTGCTCCCACATCCTTAAATGCATAACTAGGACCATGAAATAGTTCTAGGCTGTAGATATTATCTGTGACAGCCACCGTAGGGAAAGGAAAGTAAAAGGTCTGCTCACAAAAGTCAGCTAGCTGATTGCTGCCTAAAACATCTCCTACATAAGGTGCTAAAAATTGATGACCTAGCTCTGCAAGTGAATAATCGTCTAGCCTATGGATGATTTCTTTTGAAAGTTCCGGTAGATGTTCAGGCACGAATAGACCTCGATCTTCTGGCAATCCTTGAAGCACAGCTTCCCTAAAATTATATGCTTTTTGATTATTTTTAGTGCTAAAATATTTCATGCTCTATATGGTCAATTTTAATTCTTCAGTTCTAGTCTTTCGATTACTCTTATACAATCTTTTTCATTTTTCCACACTTCAACGAATTACAGCTTAAAAACTTTCCAATACCACGCAGCCAGTAGCACTAATCTGTGATTGGTAGCATTTAGATGCGATATCAGTAGATTGAAGGAATAGTTTCCAATCATCAGACAGTTTTTTGGCTTGTTCGGCACTTTCGCAAAAAGCAAAAACAGAAGGACCCGATCCCGATATGGATGCCCCTATGGCACCATTGATTGCAGCAATTCGCTTAAGTTCTTGATAGCCAGGAATGAGGTAAGATCGAATAGGCTCCGCTATGCGATCATGCATGGCATTGCCTATCAATTGGTAGTCAGATCTAGCCATCCCTGCTACCAGTGCGGCGACATTAGCTGCCTGAGCTGTGACTTCAGGCAAATCCATCTGTTTTTTCAAAATTTTCTTCGATTCGGAAGTTTTCACTTCAATTTCAGGATGCACGATAGCAAGATGCATTGCTGATGGGAAATCTAAAGAAATACAGCGCAGCGGCTCATAGGATTGTACGAGCACGAATCCGCCGAGTAGGCAAGGTGCAACATTATCAGCATGCGCCTTGCCCGACAATGCCGCCTCGCCCATCATCGCAAACTCAAGCAGTTGTGACTGCGTGAATGGATTTCCCATCATCTTATTGATACCGAAGGCAATTCCAGCGGCACTCGAACCACTTGAGCCCAGACCACTGCCAGGACTGATATTCTTCTCAATGAGAATATCCAATCCAATGTTGGCATTGAGTTGTGCGAGCATCTTCGTTGCTACAATGCCAGCGATATTATCCTTTGCTTTCAGCGGGATATTAGGAATATGAGGCTGCATCCTAATTGTCACTTGACCACCTTCTTTCATGCTGAGCTTGATAGTTTCACCTAATCCCTTCAGCGCTAGCCCCAATATATCATAGCCTGGACCTACATTGGCCACGGTGGCGGGGGCAAAAATCTTAATTTCTTGGTATCTCATAGGTTACACTTAAAAATTGGATCCAAATGCCGATGCTATTCTCATAATGTCACCGAAGATACCAGAAGCTGTAACTGCAGCGCCGGCGCCTGCTCCTTTGATCACGAGCGGCTGTTCCGGATATCGACGAGTATAAAAAAGCACGATATTATCCTTACCTTCCAAATTGTACAATGGGCTATCCGATGCCACTTCCTGTAGTCCTGTTGCTGCCTCACCCTTCCGGTAGGTAGCCACATATTTTAGCTTTTTATCATTAGCCTTCGCTTTTTCTACCAGTGCTTTAAAATGCTTTTCGTGGGATGATAATGCTTTAATAAATGCTGGGGTATCATCAGCCTGCATGCAGCTTTCAGGAATGAAGGGGAGGGTACTAATGTCTTCTAACTCATAGTTGAAGCCACTTTCTCGTAGCAAAATGAGCAATTTCCGCTTCACATCCACACCGCTTAGGTCAATACGTGGGTCAGGCTCTGTGAAGCCTTGTACACCCGCTTCTTTCACTACCTCGGCGAAACTGTCGCCTTCCCCATTATAATTGTTGAAAATGAAATTTAAGCTACCAGAAAGTACCGCCTCTATGCCGTAGATCTCATCGCCACTTTTGATCAAGTCACTTAGGGTGTTGATCACCGGGAGTCCTGCGCCCACATTAGTTTCAAAGAGGAAATGTGCCTGGTGGCGTTTACTTAGTTGCTTGAGCTCTTTGTAGCGATCGTAACTCTCTGTACAGGCGATTTTGTTTGGAGTAACAACAGAAATACTTTTCTTCAATACCTTATCGTAAAGCGCTGCGACTTTAGCATCGGCGGTATTATCTATAAAGATGCTGTTTCGCAAATTTAATTCGCTCATCTGATGAATAAATGCTGAAAGGTCAACTTCTTGGCCTTGCTCATGGAGGGCTTCTAGAGGTTTAGAAGGTTTGATTCCTTCTTCATCAAATGCCATTTTTTTGGTATTGGCCACAGCAATCAATCGGATATCGAGCCGATGTTTTTTGAGCAAGTATTCATGTTGGGATGCGATTTGCTCAAGCAACACTTTTCCCACATTACCTACTCCGACCACAAATAGGTTGAGTCGGATGCGTTCTGATAAGAAGAAGCTTTCATGGAGACTGTTTAGTGCTTTTTTTACTTCTCGTTTATTCACCACCACAGAGATATTTCGCTCAGATGATCCTTGTGCAATCGCTTTTATGCTGATGCCGTTATGGGCTAGTACACTGAACATCTTTCCGCTCACACCACTTCGATCTTTCATTTTTGAGCCTACCAAGGCGACGATAGAAACTTCACGATCGGCTTCAATGGGATTGAGCTTAGCTTCTTTCAATTCTCTAGCAAAGGTTTTTTCTAAGGCATTGGTCGCTTCGGCAGTATCATCTTTACTGATGGCTACGCAGATACTGTGCTCTGATGAGGCTTGAGAAATCAAAACAACATTGATTTTTGCCTGTGCTAGGGCTTCAAATAGTCGATGTGAGAAATAGGGGATGCCGACCATACCAGAACCACTGATATTGAGTAAACTAATATCCTGAATAGCCGATAGACCACGAATGGGATGTTCCTCAGATCTGGTATAGCGATGGATTTTAGTGCCTTCATCATCAGGTGCGAATGTATTTTTTATGCGCACCGGTATACCTTGCTTGTAAACAGGGTGGATGGCAGGAGGGTAGAGCACCTTAGCTCCGAAGTGAGTAAGTTCCATTGCTTCATCGAAGTCTATTTCATGAATCGGGAAGGCCTGTTTCACTTGGTTGGGGTCTGCTGTCATCATACCTGATACGTCAGTCCATATTTCAAGCTCAGCGGCACGCAATGCAGCAGCAAAGATTGCCGCAGAATAATCAGATCCGCCACGTCCCAAGGTGGTTGTTTCGCCTGATTGATTGGCAGCAAGAAATCCCGGCACCACAAAGAGATCTGCTTGGTGTTTTTGAAAATATTGCCGAATACGTTCGTTGCTAAGTTCAAAGTTGACATTGGCTTTACCGTAGAAGTCGTCTGTTACGATCAGTTGCTTGGGGTCAACATACTGAGCTTTTGGAATATCGGTTTTTAAAAACTCAAAAAGGATCAGTGAGGATAATTGCTCGCCTGTGCAGGAAATTCGATCTAGGGTACGTTTACTGAGTTCTTTGATTAGATATACCCCCCTGAGAATGTCTTCAAGTTCGTTTAAGAGCACCCTTAATTGTGCCATTGCAGCAGATTGGTTCTTTGGTGGAATGAGCTCTTGCGCATAGTCAAGTTGCCGTTGAGTAAGCTCTTGAAGTATGTCTTTGTATTTTTCGTTGGCTACAGCCGCATATTCTGCAGCTTGAATTAGGCGATTAGTATCACCGCCAAAAGCGGAAAAAATTACGAGTAAAGGTGATTTTGATGATTTCTTGAGAAGGATAGCTTTTACTTTTCTGATAGCTTCTGTACTTCCTACAGAGCTACCACCGAATTTTACTACTTGCATGTGTATTTAGATTTTTATCTAATTAGATATAGATGTTTGGTAAATGATTCGTGGTCGGATTGAGTGAGCCATAAGATGTATCTGATACATCAGATGAAAAAAATCGAGCTTATGCTCTTATGGCAATATATTACAATGATACCCCCCTAGGGGTAATAATTGTAGTTGTAATGGTGTTTGTAATCGTCTGAATAGGGATGGTGGTGCTCATCTCGACAGAGCAAGGAGCTTGCATCATTGCTGATGCACATGAAATTGGGCGATATGGTTTATTGATAGCGTATTTCATCTTTCAGATATTCAAATGTAGGAATTAGATATTAGTCAGACAATGGATTTTCAAAATAATATTCAAAAAAACGCTGCAATCCATTGCATTGATTAGAATGCTCGGAACCACGAATGCCTAGCCGGAAGATTGCCGAAGTTACTTTAGCTAAAGCTTGACGCAACCTTCAGTCAATAAGGAGTCAGCGTGAAACATAGTGTAAGACATCGAGCGACATTGTGGGATTCTTTTTAGCTCGTTAATTACCAAGTTTTTGGAAGTTAATATCACAGCGTTAAATTATTGATGAACATTATCCATAAGATCGCTATAATAAAGTATGCTTCTTGTATGGCTAGATTTCAAGAGAATTGACTTTGATGAAATCTATTACCTGATGACACAATAGCATACTTATTGTAAACGAACGAATAAGTATTAAACAATTGAACTTGATCATCAGTCAAAATGATTTTTTGATGCTCAATCTATCAAGAGGGTGCTTTAATCGTCTCGCAGCGAAGAGGAACCATAAAAAGCGGCATGTAATTCAACAATACCTCATTTGTTTCAATACTCCAGCACCTCCTTAAAATGCGTAGGTGTATAGTTTAAGCTGTGAGTGGTGACCGGACGGAGAGGGGCTTCAATCATCTTAAGCGCAAACTGCCTCAGAATGGATTGCCTACCTATAGATTATCCTTTTATTACGAGACACCGATACCGAAGGAAGTCGCAAATGAGACCTTATTCACAGAATGTATCACCTAAGCATTGAATTACCAACACTGAAAGATTGAACCCGTAATATGCATTAGAATTTCTATTCCGAGCTAAAAATACTTCAAAATCAAACGCTTC
>JAFIEW010000139.1 GCA_020832375.1 Cyclobacteriaceae bacterium | reverse complement strand
CCTTAATGCATATGAAGAGGTACATCCTTTGAATGTAGAAATAGCAACATTGCGAAGTACTCAAAAAGAGGCTACTTTGATAGCTGAGAAGATAGGAAATAGCGAGTTCGATATCAGCTTTACCAATATCAACGTCAAATCTGGCTTAGGACGAGCCCTTCTTGAAATGCGCGATAAGCTCAAGAATTTGGCTCGTGAAGAGTATGAACGCAATTGGGTGGTCAATGGTATTGCTGAATTTGGTAGCAAACTTCGAAATAATCAGGAACTTAGCTTAAAACAACTCTCTGAGCTTTTAATTAGTGATTTAGTACGCTATCTAGAAGCAGATCAAGGTGCAATTTATTTGTTTCATGAAAACGATGAAAGTACTGATTTTCCCTATCTACAGATGGTATCTTGCTATGCTCATGATAGAAAAAAGAAGCCGTTTGAAAATAAGATCAGAGTAGGAGAGGGCTTGGTGGGCCAATCCATACAAGAAAGAGACACTTTGTTTTTAAGTGAAATACCTGAGGATTATTCTTACTTATTTTCGGGTTTAGGAGGATCCAAACCTCGCTTTGTTGTGGTTGTACCTGTGATTTACAATGATAAGATACTGGGTGTAATAGAAATAGGAGCTTTCAACGAGATTAATGATTATAAAGTGGAGTTCCTTAAGAAGTTTACTGATAGCTTTGGCTCTACGGTATCTGCGGTAAGCACCTCTGAAATCACCAAAAAGCTTTTGGCTGACAGTCAGGCTAAAGCAAAAGAACTAGCCACTCAGGAGGAGGCTATGCGTCAAAATGCTGAAGAGCTGCAAGCTACTCAGGAAGAACTCAATAGGAACCTCAGGCAAATAGAAAAAGAAGCCGCTCTTAATGAAAGTATTCTTCAGGCAATTAATAAAACCAATGCCACACTTGAAATGGATCTCGATGGCGTGATTACAGATGTCAATGATATCTACTTGAGCTTAATGGAGTACAAGAAGGAAGAGATGATTGGTAAGAGAGAAAAAGAGTTTGTTACTTCTGACCAATTGGAAAACAATCGCTATGAAATGATGTGGTCGAGTATTCGTGACGGGGCATTCAACTCTGGGGAGTTTAAAAGAATAAGCAAAAGTGGAAAAGAGCTATGGCTTACAGGTACTTACAGTCCAATATTCGATGTAGACGGTGTTCCTTACAAAATTGTACAGTTTGCTCAGTTTACAACTGAACAAAAAGAGCGCGAATTAGAATTAAACTCTAAACTGAACGCTTTTAATAGTAGCATACCTATTTTAGAAATTAAGCCAGATGGATCAATCATAAAAGGGAATACTCCTTTTTTAGATAGTTTTGGTTATAAGCGTATCGCCATACGCAAAATGCATTTCTTTGACTTATTTGATGCAAGCGTTGATGAGAAGATACGTTCCGAGATTTCAAGTCAATTCGAAAACGATACCTCATTTAAGTTGGATTTGGTGCTTAGGAGTGCTGATAAAAAGCAGAGGTCCTATATTGCCAACTTCACGCCTACAAGAAATCTGGCCGGTGTTCTGAATGGTTATATGGTAGTGTTAGTAGATATTACCGAGCAGCGTAATCTAAGAAATCAGTTAAGAGATCTACTAACCGCTGAGAGAAGAAAAGTGGCATTGTTAGAGTTGGAGAAGCAAAATTCAGAAAAGTTTGCACATGAGTTTGTGGACATCATGCTCAAGTTAGAACAAAAGTCTGCAAACAATGAAATATATGCTTTCCTTAAAGAAAAGAAGGTACCTATTGGAGAAGTTAATATCAGTGGGGAAATGAACTTTTGCAATGACCCCTTTGCCAATCTTTTTGGTGAAATAAGAAGTGATTTTATCGGTAAAAAGGTGGTTGATTATATGGTGTTTCCTACTGAAGCTGAAAATAATATTTTTCACGAAATGCTAGAAGATGAAAAATTAAGACAAGCTAAGTTATATTTTAAAATAAGTGAAGATACCGAACCCGTACTCTTTAACACTTATATTGTGCCGAGCTATAAAGAAGAAAATAACGAATTGTTCAAATTACTCCTTCTCATGAATGTGGAACAGATCAATCCTGATCGTACTTACGGTTGATTTTGATTAGAAACAATTCTAATATCCAATTATGTCTTATTCCATCACCGATCAAGAGCTACTTGCCCTTACACGTGCGATTTATTCCCGTTATGGGATTGATTTTACCAACTACGAGCCACTATCTTTCAAGCGCAGAATCAATCGAGTGATTGATCGATATGATATGGATAACTCCCTAGATCTTTGGAGGAAGGTTATTTATGAGAAGGACTTTGTGTTTACTTTCATAGACGAAATTACTGTAGGTCTTACAGAGATGTTTCGAAACACAGACTTTTGGGAATTTATGAGGGATAAGGTGATTCCCGAAATCGCCCATAAAGACCGTGTAGACATATGGCATGCAGGCTGCAGTACAGGAGAGGAAGTATATACTTTTGCAATCATGCTTCATGAAGCGGGTATATTAAGGAGATGTAAGGTTTATGCAACAGATCTCAATAGGAATTCAGTGCAAAGCGCTTCTGAGGGGGTTTTTAGTAGAAGTTACGAGGACGCTTTTAGGAAAAGTTTCGATAAAATACATACGCATCATTCTTTTGAGTACTATTTCAAAATTGATGCTGAAAAAGATCAAATGATTTTTAAGCACCTTCCGGGATTAGATGTCAATTTTGAGGTGCATAATTTAAGTCGAGATCCTGTCAAACAAAATTTTGATATCATTTTTTGCAGGAATGTAATGATCTACTTTGATGAAAAACTAAAAGAAAAAGTAGTTAAACTTTTTCACCAGCATTTAAAATCCGAAGGCTTATTTTTTATTGGATATTATGATAGTCTACCTAGCAACTACAAAGACTACTTCCAAAGGCTAGATGCAGGCACGAAATCTTTTAGAAAGTTAAGTTAGCTATTGCTCATGATATGCTGGTTTTGGTAAGTTCCGTTATTGAGATTTACGAATGCGCGGATCCAGTATGCCATATAAAATGTCTACTGTGATATTGATGATAATAAAAATTACGGCAAGAGCTAAAGTAGCCCCCATTACTAGAGGGAAATCAAGGTTTTGAACAGCTCTGATTGTCATGAAGCCAAAACCTTTCCAATCAAAAATGTACTCCACAAAAAAAGCCCCTGTCATTAATCCAGCCAACCACCCAGAACTTGCTGTAAGTACGGGATTTAAGGCATTGGGTAAGGCATGTTTTATGAGGACCTGAAAATTTGTAAGCCCTTTTGCTCTTGCGGTCCGTATGTATTGAGTGGTAAGCACTTCTAGCATAGAACTTCTTGTTAGCTGCGTGATGATCGACAAAGGGCGTAAGCCTAAAGTAATGGCTGGTAAAATGATATTTTTCAAAGTCAATTGTTTGCCCTTTATTGGGTCTAAGGTGTATAGCTGCCCCGTATGATTCAAGCCTGTTATATCTGATAAATAGTACCCAAAAATCATTGCCATCAAGACAGCACTTACAAATGAGGGAATAGAGATCCCTAATGTAGATATGGCTATTAATGCCTTATCGATAAGAGTACCAGAATAAAGAGCGGCAATTATACCTAATGTTATACCGATTAGTGCAGCAAACATCATGGCGGCTAATACTAGCCACAAGGTAGCCGTCAGGCTCTCTTTTATGATGTCGCTTACTTTTCTATTGTTTTGAAATGATCTTCTTAAATAGGGCCATTTTAAAGCGAGCACATACTCACTATTGAATTTTAATAGAGGGAAGTATTCATACTTTGATTTTTCCGAAGCGGCATGCAGACCCAAAGGTGAGAGGTCATTCATATACTTCCCAAATTGAACCAATAGCGTAGCTTCTAGCCCAAGCTCTTTGCTCATTTCCGATCGAGTGCTTACATCCGTCCGTTGCCCTGCCATCATTGCTACTGGGTCACCTGGTAATGCATGAAATAGGAAGAAAACCATCATCCCAACCCCTATTAATACGAATAAGGCATGCCTGAGCTTACTAATGATGAATCTTCCTATCATAAGTTACTTCAATAAGGACTTAATCTCCTCTGCGGCTGGACTATTGTTATGATGCCATTTCCCTAGCACGCTACCATCTTGCAAAAGTACAATGCCAGGATTTGAACGTATCATGGTCTTTAATACGGTATCATCCCCATAAAAGTAATCTGCGGCTAGCTGATATTCATGTCGAAATTTTTCAAATGAATCCCCAGCGGTAGCTGTTATAATCATCAGTTCAATCTCTGGAATATCATTGATCTGACGAACTAGGCGGCTTACCTTTTTCATGCCTTTATCGGATGCTTCATGAGCTCGAGGTATGATAATCAAAACCTTATTTCCTCTAAAACTCAATTCTGTAAAGTCTCCATCATCATTATAAATACCATAATCACTGATCTTAGGCTGATCTTCGGGGTTTTGAAGCTTCATTTCCACAAAAGTATACTCATCACCCGTTGGGTATTGGTCGAAGGTTTCTTTTTTACCATCTTTTTCCATGATATAGCTATACTTCAACGGCGCACTCGGTTCCATAGCTGATGGTATGTGTGTCCCTATCTTGTAGGCTCTAAAATCTATATATGGTAGGTTTCGGATAGCGTAAATACCAATAAACAGACTCAATAGGGTCGCAGATGCTACGACAATATGCCCAGCTAGAGCGGGAAGTGTAGGTTTACCAAGTAAGTTTTGTTTGTAGAGTAATAAAGCAATGCAAACAACCAATATCACATCTTTAAAAAAAGATTGCCATGGATTAAGTGGTATGGCGTCACCAAAACACCCACAATCGGTCACCTTGTTGAAATAGGCACTGTAAAATGTAAGAAACGTGAAAAAAACAATGATCGCCGCAAGTGACCACAAGACCACTTTAAGTTGATAATTGATGAGCAATGCTACCCCCAAAGCGATTTCCAATATGATCAAGATCATACCTATAGGCAATGCAATAGGTATAAACAATTCAAAAATACTTCCAAAGTCACTACTAAATACTTCAAAATATTCTTCCATTTTTATGGCGGTACCTATCGGATCATTGATTTTCACCAACCCACTAAAGATGAACAAGCCACCGACAAAAAAGCGAACGATTTGAATGATAAGCTTCATTATTGTTTGAATTAAATTTGTCTATTTATAATTTCCTGACCGAATAAGAGAATGGTAAACTTTTATATTTCATCAAGCTTGATGAGGCAAAATACCGCATAATTAATCATATCCTGATAGTTAGCTTGGACTCCTTCTGAAATTAAAGTCCGCCCTTCATTCTCTTCTATCTGCTTGGTTCGTAATATCTTCATTAAAATAATATCGGTTATGGATGAGATACGCATATCGCGCCAAGCCTCACCATAGTCGTGATTTTTGGCCTCTAATAAAGCCAATGTTTCAGAGACTACCTTTGCATATCGTTCATTTATAAAGTCAGCGGCCAAGTTTAAATCCTTTACTTCTTCCGCTTGAAGCTCAATCTGTATAATCGCCATTACGGAGTAATTCACAATGCCAATAAAATCATCTTGAATATTATCGGCCACCTTCTGAACAGTATTTTCTTGAATCGAGCGAATGCGTTTGGCTTTTATGAAAATTTGATCGGTTATAGAGGTTAACCTCAAAATACGCCAAGATGTGCCATAATCTTTGGTTTTCTTTACAAAAATCTCTCTGCATCGATCCAATTGTTTCTTGCAGGATAAGCTAGTATCTTTATTCACAATTTATACGTCATTTATTATCTTAAAAAACAAACTATTCTTCAACTCTTTCGCTATCTAATGACTCAAACACTGGTCGAATATCGTAAGTTTACGCAAATATAAATTTTATCCTTTGCAATTGAAGATTTCTTAAGTCTCATCGATGAAATTGATGGCTTTTATTCCTTAATTTTATTAAAACTTATGTTGCCGTCCATTTATTGGATTTAATTTTACGTGGAATGAGGACAGTAGTCCACCTCAAGGCATCACTTTGAGTTATTATAATGATACTTTTATCCTGATTTTTGAATGTAACCTATGAGTAGTCATAATATGAATCCGTTTGATGAGCATTATACATGGAATTGCCAAGGTAAGCTAAGAACCATTAATGGACCTCAGGTGATGGCCATACTCAATGTGACAGATGATAGTTTTTATGACGGTGGCCGCTATACCAGCAAATCAACTATTCAAACTAAAATACAAGAGCTTTTGTGGGAAAAAGTCGATATAATTGATGTCGGTGGCTGCAGTACTCGGCCTGGAGCACAAGAAGTATCAGAGACACAAGAACTAGACAGGGTACTAAAAGCAGTATCAATTATACGAGAAATGAATCAAGATATCTGTATTTCAATAGATACATTCAGAGCCAGTGTAGCCTCGGCGGCACTTGAGGCTGGAGCTGACTTGATCAATGATGTAAGTGGAGGCAGGGATGACGAAATGTTAGACACCATAGCAAAATATAAGGTACCTTATGTCTTAATGCATATGCGCGGAAAATCGGAAAATATGCAAGATTTAACCCATTATGAAGATATTTTGGCAGAATTATTGCAATATTTTGATCAAAAGATAGCTTTTGCTCGTAATAAAGGTATCAAGGATATCATAATTGACTTGGGCTTTGGCTTCGCAAAAACATTAGATCAAAATTATTTTTTACTTCAGAATTTGGCTTTATTCAGATCATTTCAATGTCCAATTTTGCTAGGTGTTTCTAGAAAATCAATGATTTACAAGGCTTTGGGTAAAACTGCTGAACAAGCGCTCAATGGTACAAGCGTTTTGCATGCATATGGCCTCACTCAAGGTGCCAACATTTTGAGAGTTCACGATCCCAAAGAGGCTATTGAATGTGTTTCTTTAATTAAAAAATTATATACAAATTGACCATACTATTTCAAATTGGGTTCTTAGAGATTAGTTGGGTAGATATTTTTGACATCACCTTAGTTGCTATTTTACTTTATCAGGTCTATAAACTGATGAAAGGCAGCGTGGCCGTTAAAATTTTTCTCGGCTTTCTTTCTCTTTATTTATTTTATTTGGTTGTGAGTGCTTCTGAAATGGAGCTTCTTTCTAATATTTTGGGTCAATTTATGGGGGTAGGGGTTTTAGCCGCCATTATTCTTTTTCAACAAGAAATTAGAAAGTTTTTACTCGTCATTGGAAAAACAACTCAGTTCAATAGAGAAAATATTCTTAAGAATCTTCCATGGAAGAAGAATGATGCTAGAGATTCTTATACACTTAACCCGATCATAGAAGCCACTAAATCCTTGGGTGCAAAAAATACGGGTGCGCTTATCGTGTTTTCTAAAAATACCGAGCTTAAATTTATCGCTGAAACAGGTGATGCGATTGATGCTCTTGTTTCTAAAAGATTGCTTATTGCTATTTTTAATAAAACATCGCCCCTTCATGACGGAGCTTTGATCATATATAAAAACCGAATTAAGGCTGCAAGGTGTTTACTTCCTACTTCTGAGCAAGAAAATATTCCTGCTCAATATGGTACAAGACATCGCGCGGCCATTGGGCTATCAGAAACATCCGATGCTTTAGTATTAGTAGTATCCGAAGAAACGGGTCAGGTTAGTATTGCTCTCAATGGCGATTTATTTCCAAATTTATCTTCTCAAGAAGTTCGGAAAAGGTTACAAAACTATCTTTTCGAAGAGTCAGATAATCATCCAAAGGAAGTATCAAAAAAGATGTCTGAACCAAAAAAAGGTGAAACGAAGAAGGAAAAAAGCACTTCCAATGAAGAAGAACCAAATGTCGCTGATTTGAAATAGCTTTTCTTTTTTTATTCTATTGAAGCCTTTCATTAGTGTACATAAACTATTGGCTTAGTAATCGACTTTTTAAATCACGCTTAAAAATTCTTTAATATGTTTTTTTAATTTATATGAGTGTGCACATAAGTAGGTAAAAGTGGTTTAAACAATTATAATAGATTGTACCTGTGTGGCATTTTTAAACTTAGGCCAAAGTGTAACATTTTCTTTATTGGATAAGGCTCAGTTTATTGGAATACACGGTCGTTTTTCCGCATCGAATGTCTAGGCAATTCATATTTCTAAGTAATCCTGATGTAGATCATATTATACCGGTACCTTTTATAAAAAACATTTCGATGTCATTGATTTAATGATAGTCCTGCTTAAGATGGTTATGTTATTTTGTTGTCTCTATTGATCTAGGGCATGCTAAAAAACAGCTAAATTGTTGATAAATATATATCCGCTTGTTTGCATCTTAAATTTCAAAGGAAGTACTATGTTTTAAAAGCGCTGAAGGCGCTATATATCAAAGCACAGGGCGAAACCCTCTGAGAAATAGACAGCATGACTTAGCCCTGAAAGGGCGGAACAAAGTAACAAGCTGTGTCTTTTCAGTGCGTATATCTATTGATGTAGTTATGCGGATAAGCATATAAATATATCATAAAATCTATAATTCATTTATTTGAGTGCATAGTTTTTATTCAAAATTAGTGAAAATGCTTCCACGGAAATGCCTGAGATCGACATTTTGTGGCTTAGCCCTAAGCATTATCGTAATTCGCAAATAGCATTTATTTGGAAAAAGAATAAAATCTTAAAATAAGCTTCTTGAAATTAATTGTTTTTCCATCAATTAAAACAAGCAAAGCTTGTGCCGCCTCAAATCTGCAGTATTTGGGACTTTTTAAGCGGTAGTGTCCAGTTTTGTGTGTAATGCTTGATTTCTTAAATGATGAAGTGTCAC
>JAFIEW010000138.1 GCA_020832375.1 Cyclobacteriaceae bacterium | reverse complement strand
GGTACCTATTCCTTTTTACTTAATCATTTGAGTTGCCTCATCTTTATGTCACGAAACTACAAAGAGACACATGAGAATAGAAAGAAAAGAGCAAGAGACATTGAAGAGGACTTCATTGAAGAGGTTTTAAAAATAGAGCATAATATCATCTCACCAGCATGGTCTAAAGCCGATATCATTATCGATAAAGACTATTCCGTGAGGATACAGGACTTAAGCGATGGAAAATAAACCAAAATTATCCTTCAAGGCCATTTGGGCTATGAGCCTCGGCTTCCTTGGTGTGCAATATGCGTTTGGACTACAGCAAGCCAATATGAGTCCAATTTATCGCTATTTGGGGGCAGAGGAAAGCACCATTCCTTTTTTGTGGTTGGCAGGACCCGTCTCAGGATTATTAGTACAACCCATTATAGGAGTATTAAGTGATCGTACATGGAGTGACAAATGGGGTAGGAGAAGGCCATATATTTTAGTGGGAGCCATTATGACCAGTATTGCACT
This sequence comes from Cyclobacteriaceae bacterium, assembly GCA_020832375.1. Classification (GTDB taxonomy): domain Bacteria; phylum Bacteroidota; class Bacteroidia; order Cytophagales; family Cyclobacteriaceae; genus JAFIEW01. Next base: position 8,733 of record JAFIEW010000138.1, on the reverse strand, counting down.
GATTCTAATGCCAAATAGCACCATGCTTTGGCATGCAGCCGCTTTGCTGTGGATATTAGATGCCTTTGCGAATGGTACAATGGAGCCTTTTAGAGCATTGATTACAGATAAACTCAATAAGGAACAGCGCTCACTAGGCTATGCAGTACAAAGTCTTTTTGTAGGATTGGGTCAAATATTAGCCAACCTAATGCCTTTTATTTTAGGTGCGTTAGGTCTAATTTATGGAGCCAATGGAAGCCTCGATGCTATTCCACTATTCGTTAAGTTATCTTTTTATGTAGGCGCCGGTACCTTAATGATCACAGTGCTGATTTCCGTGTTTTCTACCAAAGAATATGCACCAACGCAAGAAGCAATAGAAGTGATCAAAAAGGCAAAAGAAAGTCCTTTTTACCACGAAATATGGGAGGCTTTCAAAGAAATGCCAACCACTATGAAGCAGTTGTGGTGGGTGAAGTTCTTTACGTGGTATTCGCTACCTCTCATGTGGCAGTATTACTCACTCACTGTTGCTAGAGTTGGTTTTGATGCGAGCAGTCCATCCATGCCAGGCTTTGATGAAGGTATCAAATATGGCAACTTAGGCTTTAGTGTCTTTAGTGGTGCATGCCTTTTGTTCTCATTGCTTTTACCTAAGCTCGCAAATACGCTTGGCAATCGCAAAACCCATGCTTTTTGTCTTTCCATAGGTGGAATAGGCTTTATCTTGATGCAATTTGTTGATACTGCACTTTCTTTGGTCGGAATGATGACCTTTGTAGGTATTGCTTGGTCTTCGATTATGAGTATGCCCTATGTGATGCTTTCTGGAGCCATACCAAAGCATAGAATTGGGGTTTATATGGGGCTTTTTAACTCTTTCATTGTTATTCCGCAGATTCTAAGTATGCTCACCGTACCACTTTTTTACAACTCCATTTTGCTAGGAGACCCAAGGAATGCATTGTTGTTAGCGGGTATTTTTTTACTTGTCGCTGCATTTTTAAACAGATATATCAATAAAGATGCTGAATTGAAATAGCAAAATGAAATTTTTTGTGGAATGATAACGCAATTAGCCTCAACTTATAAAAGCATGCTTGTTACGTTCCTCATCCCAAGTTAAAAAGTAGAAATTTTATTATCGGTGGGATGAGGGTGTAAAAGATCTTTAACGGATAGTTTTAACTTTCAATTTTTCTGATCCCACACGAAAAGTTACTTTTTAAGATATTCCCTATCGGTCACAAAAACCAGTGCGAATATAGAAATAGCCGCTAGTTCGTACATTTCCCATTGTCTTGATACACCCATCATGATCGTGAGCACAGTTACCGTAACAAAAGCCACGGCATGATGCCACTTTGGTATAGGTACGTAGCATTTAATAGCTAATCTTTGAAGAAATCCCCATCTTTTATATAGCAGCGGAAAAATAATCATATAAGTAAACGCAATGATAGTAAGTAGCTTACCGAAGATGAGCTTGTTTATTTTAACTCCATTTATCTCTAAATTGTGAAGGTTGGTTTCATCTTGAGCATTGATTTGTTTTAAAGCATCGCTTGTTTCAATATCGAATAATCTTTGCCCCCAAGATATTTCTTCACCTGCTATAAAAAGAAAAAGGAAGGCATAAAAGATACCAAAAGATAATTGAGTAATAGTCATATTTGACCTTTGGCTAATAGTATGAAAAACTAAAAAAACACTGGTAAAAAATGCTACCCAGAAAGTACCATCCTCAAGTAAGCCATCTTCCCGGCCCAAATTTTTGTTAAAAAGTTCTGGTTCTTTAAGAATTACAAGAAAGCTAATTGCGAAAAAAAAAGCGATAACAAAATAAGTGGTCTTTGCTACAAGATTCATAGGTCATAATTTAGGTGCCCAAATGTAAATATTTTTTTTAACATTCACTTAACATTGACTAATTTGGAAACCTTTTGAGCGCTGATAAGTATTTCATTCTTTAAAAGAAACGTTATGCTTTTGCGAACAATTAAATTGTGGGCATTTTAACTATTGCATAGCAGTTAATCTTAATCACTTCTAACATTAATACTACTGTTTTGAGAATCATTTTTACTTACTGTTTTATTTTATTTAATACCTTATGCCATGGACAAACCTTTGAGGTGTCCATTCAAAACGCTCAGACTCATGAACCAATTGCTGGTGCCGTGATAAGAGGTAATGACACACAACTTCTTACTGACTCTTTGGGCGTGGCAAGTGTAAGTGCTGGAGTATATAGTTTTCAAAAATTAGGCTTTCAAACTGAAACTCTAGAGTTAAATGGTGAGCAAATCATCTTCTTAAATAAGTCAACCACTCGACTTAATGAGGTTGAAATTAATGCATACGAGCTTACGCAAAGTTGGAAAGAAGTAGCGGCACCAGTAGCCTTTTTAAGTGATAAAGATCTAAGGCGATTTGATGATACGCAGGTAGTACAAGCATTCAACACTTTAACAGGTGTTCGCATGGAAGAAAGGTCGCCTGCTAGCTTTCGATTAAATATCAGAGGATCTTCTCTTCGGGCTCCATTTGGAGTACGCAATGTTAAGGTATACTGGGATGGTATCCCTTTTACCGAGCCAGAAGGTAATACCCCTTTTAATCTTTTAGATATCTCTCAATTTGATCGTGTTGAAGTAATAAAAGGGCCAGCGGGTTCTATTTACGGCGCGGGTACAGGGGGAGTGGTTACTTTAGACTCAAGGGTGCCAGAGACTACTCCATTTGGTGCTGATCTAACACAAACTTTTGGGTCTTTTGGCTTAAATAGATCTGAACTTAACCTTAATTCTTCAACTGGTGCGGTGGCTTACCAGGCACATCTGTCTCATCAGTCAGCTGAAGGATATCGTGATCACTCCGCTATGCAGAGAACGACTGCCTTACTAAAAATGCAATTTGCACCTGATAAAGATCGACTGTTTCGATTCTTAATCGCTTACTCAGACCTCCAGTATCAAATACCTGGCGCACTTACTCTAGAACAGCTCAACGAAAACCGCAGAATGGCTAGACCCGGTAGCGAAGATCAAAACTCCAGTATTCACTTGCGAAGTTTAAGATTAGGAATGAACCATGAGTATCAAATTAATGAAAACTGGGATTGGTCACAAAGTTTTTATGGAAGCATGAGCTTTTTTGATCATCCATTTATCTTGGATTATAAAAGAGATAGTAGACAAGAGGTGGGTTTTCGTACGGTAGTGAGAGGAAGAGAAACCATAGGGTCAAAAAGATTAGATTTGACAATAGGTGCTGAAGGTCAGTTCGGTAGGCTCAATGCTAGGAATTTCGGTAACGTAAGCGGCCAAGCCGATACCTTGAGATTTGACGATGAAATTACCTCGTTACATCTTATGACATTTGCCCAAGCTAATATGGATTGGGGCAGAGGTTTTAGAGGTACACTGGGTCTGAGCTATAATTATTTTACTTACGATATCTTTAGATTAATAGATTTTGGCGTGCCTGGTCAACCATTACAACGTCGCTTCGAGCCTCAGTTGGCCCCTAGGCTAGCTCTATCGAAAGATATTACTAGTCAGATTACTGCCTTTGCTTCTATAAGTTACGGCTTTTCTCCACCGACTATTCAAGAGGTTAGAACCAATGAGGGTTCTATTAATGAAGATTTAGAAGCGGAGAGGGGTGTAAGTTATGAGATGGGCTGGAAATACTTGTCTACCAATAGCCGTTGGATTGGAGAATTGAATGTTTTTTCCTTTACACTTGATGAAACGATTACTACTCGTGTGAACGAGCAAGGAGTGGTTCTTTTTCAAAACGTTGGCTCTACTTTACAAAATGGGGTAGAATTTATGTTGAAGTATAAGGTGCTAGATAGAGTAGGGGCAAGCTTTACCTCTTTTGATCTGGGGGTCAACTACACTTACCATGATTTTGTATTTGACGATTATCAAAGGGGTGACAATGATTTCTCTGGTAATGCACTGACTGGCGTAGCTCCTCACATTTTTGTGCTTACAGCTGATTTAGAGTCTTATGGTTTTATGCTTAACTTCACACATAACTTTACTGATGCTATCCCTTTAAATGATCAAAACACTGTTTTTTCGGATGCCTATCATTTTCAATCAGTTCGTTTATCAAAAGAAATTAAGTTTTCAAGCTATTTGGATATGAGGGTGTTTGTTGGAGTGAACAATTTGTTAAATCAACAATTTAGCCTAGGTGATGATTTAAATGCTTTTGGTGGTAGGTTTTTTCAGCCTGCGGCGGAGAGAAATTATTTTGGAGGATTAAAGCTAGTCTTTTAATGGATAACCTTAAAAAAAAGCATTGACACTAGTTTAGTATAAATTAAGTCAATGCTTTTTATGCTTATGCGCTAGTTTACAAATCTTAGCCCTCTTGTTATCAAGAAATTACTTTAATCAAAGTTAGTGAGCCTTAACACTAGCAATATAAAAAGGTATTTTTTCGCTCGATGTAGTCGATGAAGTTTCTCAATGATTACACCTTGTATGATCATGTCCTGACATTGTTGCACTCTAAGACCTAAATAGGACATGCTTAATAACAGCTAAATGGTTGATAAATAAATCATAAAATCTATACTTTATTTATTTGAGTGTACAGTTTTTATTCAAAAGTGGCGAAAATGCTTGCACGAAAATGTGTGAGATAGACATTTTGTAGCTTAGCTCAAGCATCATCGTAATTTGTGATTCGTAAATCGTAAGTGGTATTTATAACTTGAATTCAATTTTGAAAAAAGATTAAAGGCTTAAAATGAGCTTCTTGAAATATATGATTTTTTGCATCAAATAAAACAAGCGAAGCTTGTGCCGCCTCGAATCTGCAGTAATTGGGACTTTTTAAGCAATCCCTAAATAAAAATGCACAATTTCGCTCGATGATTTACCTCATATTTCACAATGATTATTAGTTTTATTAAGACGGTGTCAAGCTTTCGGTATAGTAACTTCTAGAATCAAGTAGTTATGCATAATGGTTTTTAGTATTTTAGGTGTAGTTTTTGAACGTTAGGTCTATGTGGCTTTACTGAGAGACCTTAGTTGTCATTTTTTCAATCAAAATTACAGTTCTTTTTCCATATGAATTGGTCATAATTTTTTCAATCAATTGACCGAATTGAGTTAATTATCTTCCAAAAGTATCAGGCGCTTGACTCCACTTTTCTAGTATTTCAAGATCTTTAGCTTGAATATAATTCTTATCAACAGCTACCTTTAATAGTTCAGAATAGTTACCTATTGTTTTACATTGAATGCCTGCAGCCTTCATTGCTTCCGAAGCTTGTTGAAAGCCGTATGTGAAGATAGCTAAAATTCCACTCACCTCCATTCCAGCCTGTTTGATTGCTTCGGCGGCTTTTATTGAGCTTCCTCCTGTAGAGATTAAGTCTTCAACTACCAAAACTTTGGCTCCCGTCGATATTTTACCTTCGATCATATTTGTGAGGCCATGTCCCTTTGCCTTGCCCCTTACATAGATAAATGGTTTATTGAGTTTAGAAGCTAAAAGAGCCCCATGGGGAATACCCGCTGTAGCTACTCCAGCTATAATATCAAAATCCCCAAACTCTCTGCTTTTATCTGATAATCTTTCAACGATCATTTCTCTTACCATAGGATAAGATAATGTAAGTCTATTGTCACAATAAATTGGAGACTTCCAACCACTGCTCCATGTAAAATATTGATCTGGGGAGAGTTTTACGGCCTCTATTTTTAATAATTCTTCGTAGAAGGTGATCATAAGATGGGAATTATGGTTAATGAAACCTAGCTTTGCCAAAAGTTGGTGCTTAGTTTACATAAATAACGCTGTAATTTTTATAGGACAAAAGTAATACACAATTTTATATGACCCATATTTAAAGGGAAAAAAGAAAAAAAACTCTTTTTTCTTGCTGACTCTATTGGTAGATTTACACAGATAAAGGTAGCACTAAGCATTTGCTTCATTTAATTTGGGTCGTAATTATGTAGAATAGGCTTTATTCTTATTTCCTGAGTTAAATGTTTATTCTTAATTTTTATTATCATGATTGCTTTTTAAAGATTTTCTGTATTGGAGGCATCCTTATTTGTTAGTACGACCTCTGATCGCTTATTTATTGAAGTATTTGAATTATAAAATCAGGCTATGAAGATTTTCATGGATAATATCCCAGTGATATTAAGGGAAGAAGGGGATATTGATAATAATGAATATGATCAAATCATTGATCAAAAAAAGTGGAAATTGCGTGCTGACTTGATGACAGACCGTGTATTAATTCGTAATGCCTCTGAAGATCAGATTATGAGACTGATTGACTTACTGAAGAAACACAAACTTAAGGATTTGGAGTCGATTACATTTACAACAGATCATTACAAGGAGCGAAAGGCCTTTTTAAAAAGTCTGTTTACTCAAATTAAAGCTGCAGGAGGGCTTGTTGTCAAAAACGATAAGATCCTTATGATATATCGTAATAAAAAATGGGATTTACCTAAAGGAAAGTTAGAAAGAGAAGAAAGTCAAGAAGAGGGGGCGGTAAGAGAGGTAGAGGAAGAGTGTGGTGTGCGAGTAAAATTAGTTGATAAGATCTGTACTACTTATCATACTTATTTATTGAATGGTAAGGGAATTTTGAAAAAGAATCTCTGGTATTTAATGGAATGTGAAAATGACAGTGATATGAAGCCTCAAATTGAGGAAGGTATTGAAGAAGTAAGATGGATGGATCATAGGGAAGTTCGTAAATGTCTGTATAATACTTTCCCAAGTATAAGAGAGGTTTTTCAGGTGTATTATGAAAATCAAAAAGTAGATGTAACTAAACTTCAAAAAGATGCTTAGGATCTTTAAGACTGAAAAGAACTAATAGCCTCATTGATAAAAAATCTACGAAAGGAATGTGTTATTGATTTTTTATCTTAATACATCAAAATAATGTATGAGTAATCTAATCTTCTAAGTTTACTAGGGTAACTGTTTTTATTGAGATAAATTGAGGTTTTTTAAATTTCAAAAGGTAAAAATTCGCTAACATCACCTCCATATTTATGAACTTCTCTGATAATTGAACTACTAATTGCAGCATATTCCGGAGAGGTGATTAAAAAAATAGTTTCTAGGTCCTTAAATAAATATCTATTTACTTGAGAAATACTATTTTCATATTCGAAATCTGTTGTATTTCTTAGGCCTCTAATAAGGTAATCCGCACCTAGTCTTTGAGCAAAACCAGCTGTCAGTTCATTGTAAATTTGCACGCTGACCTTTGGCTCATCTTTGAAAACAGTTTGTATTTTTTCAACCATACCGTTTACCTCAAAATAACGGTTATGCTTTTTCGTATTATGCCCTAGACCGATAATTACTTCATCAAACAGTTTGCTCGCTCTTCTTACAATATCTTCGTGCCCTCTTGTAAATGGGTCAAAACTGCCAGGAAAGATTGCTTTTTTAGGTGTCATGATTCAAAAAAAATGGTTTTAATATCTCCTTATGCTTCTTTAGTTTATGTCGATAGCGTAAGATGGCTATTTATATTAGCATTAATTAACTTGGTGTAGCAAGAAGAAGAATTCATGTTTTGCAATGTCGTCAAATAAGTATGAAAAGCGTAGTTTAGGTGGCCTTATCCCTAAAAATGCTTTAGGGAAATAGGACCTTATTGGTTTTAATAGCTTTTTCGTTTGACTAGAGTCACTCCATACTACAAGTTGTATGGATTTATTGTCAATATTTAGTTGAGTGGTTATACCTAAAAGAGCCTTTAGTAGCTTATTTGGGTCATTTTTTATTAAAAACTCATTAATAAGTTGTAGCTTACCATTTTTACAAATACTAATGGTTATATGAGTATCATCAAGATGTAAAAAAGCTTCGTAGCCTACTTTTCTCGAATAGCTTTTGGTAGTTACTTCAAAAATGTTTTGGAGTTTATGTTGGTAGTTAATTGTTATATTTGGGTATTGGGTATCAAAAAAGCTTTTCACCTCTGCAGATATAGCAAAAATGTGTACTAAGTCCTGAATTTTTGACTGCGTATATAGTGGAACCATCGGTTCATTAGGTAAACCCCCAGATAGCTTTACAAGGTCTAATGCATAATGTTTATCAAAAAACATGCTGGGCACCTGAGTAAAGTAAGCGTTCTGTAAGATTACATTAATTTGATTCCAAAAGCCTGCCTTTAAAAGAGTATGTTCATAAAAAATTTTATTGAGCACTTCCGTTATAAGATTTTTATCATCGGTAGGTTCAAAAACGAATTTCTCTAATAGTAAGATTTGTTTTTCACTTTTATCAATAACGGCCAAGCGTATGGACGTACTAGAAATAAAAATCGACAGGCTGTATTTTTCCAGCCTATCGATTGATAATTTAGGGTCTTTTATAAATTTTTCACACCTTATATTGGTGTCCTCCAAATATTCTGAAATATTCATTATTCCCAGTTTCCAGCCGTAGATACATTAGTTCTCGATCCTACCCGTAAAGCCCCTGCATTATTATTAATTCTACGCTTAGGGTTTACTGGATCAGTATCTTTTATTTCGAAAACGTCAATCATGACTCCATTTCTATCGATTTTGTCGGCAAATATGTCAAATTTCTTTTCTGGATTCTCTGGCAAGTATGGAAGTATATCTGTGCTAAACTTCCTATTGAATTTATCTTTTTCTATAGTAACCAAAGGTTCTCCTAAAGAAACTTCTTCACCCTCAGAAATTTCTTTCATTAAGGTGATAG
>JAFIEW010000137.1 GCA_020832375.1 Cyclobacteriaceae bacterium | reverse complement strand
TATAATTGTGACACTTCATCATTTAAGAAATCAAGCATTACACACAAAACTGGACGCTACCATCTCCGCTTTATGTTTTCCAAAGGAATTAATTTCCTAATTTAGTCTTAGTTTATTATTTGAGCTTAATAGATATCAACAAAAAAGGCTTCACTCATTATGAGCGAAGCCTTTCCAAATATTTTATCTCTACTATTATTTTAGAGCGTTTTCAAGATCTTGTCCTCTGAAATTCTTGAACTCTAAGTCTTTAAGGATATCTTGCTTCAGATCAGTGTTTTTCTGAGCTGCAGCTCTGATATGCTTATATACCTCTTCTGATTTGTTTAATCTAGCCGCTGCAATAGCTGCACCATACTCAGCATTCGCATAGTCGGATTTCTTAGAAATCAAGTTAGTGAATGAATTGTAAGCATTTTCATACTCTTTATTAAGAAGTTGAGCTAAAGCATAGTTAAACATATTTGCTTTAGTTTCTTCTGCATTTGAAAGCGTATTTACTGCCATGTCATAATCTGCAGACTTGATTTCAAGTGCACCTTTTACACCATTAAGACCTTTAGAAATATCTTCTGATGGATTTGATACTGCTGCCTTGTTGATGTTAGCTTTTGCCTTTTCAACATCCCCTTGCATCAAAAATGCTACTGCCATGTTGTTTAATACCTCTGCACTTTCTTCTTTCTTAACTGATGTTTGAAAATGTGTTAACGCTTTTTCAACATGCTCCATTTTCTTATCTTCAGAGTCTGCCTCCATAGCCATTTCAAGATGAACTGCACCTAAATTGTTATGAGAAGCCCAGCTATCATTTTTCTTAACAGCTGCTTCATATATAGACTTTCTTTCGTTCAAATCAGTAGTTAAGGTAGCAGAAAAAGCTAACTCAGCATCTGAAAGTGTATCAGCACTTACTTCACCTTTAGTAATTTCTTTTGCAAGAAGAGCAATTTCAGCCTCTGTTTTCTTGTCTTTTACTGTTAAGATTTCAGTTTTTGCTGTTCTTAAATCAGGATAGATGTCGTTGAATACCTTTCTGTATGTACTTAATCTTTGTAGTCTTTTCTCTTTTGCTTCAAAGTTACCAGAACCGTTGATGATATCCATCCACTCTTTTTTCTGATTGTCATTGATACCTTTATAATCCTTTAGAGCATCTTTTAACATTGCCCAATCTTCAACTACAGGCTTACGTACAAATTCAATTTCAGCGGCTGTACCCGTGTAGTCATATCTTTTCATCATTTGCTGATAGTAATCTTCTATAGCTTTTGCTCTGTCTTCAGCTAATGTACTGTTGATTCTTTCTGGTCCTTCAGGAGAGTGAGTACCTGTAATATTAACAGTTCTAGTAAGATTTTTCTCAGCTACGAATGCTTGGAAGAATTTACCTCTATCGCTTCTTTTCTCTGAAGTTCTTAAAACAGAAGAACCTTGTAAGAAGTAGAAATCAACGTCAGTTGGCTCTAATTCCTCACCGGTGTTATAGCCATGATCAGCATATGCTGCAAAATAAACATCTTTCACCATTTTAGAAGTGGTAATAAGTCCTTCTGCAACCGGCATTCTGTCTGTTGTTTTAGCCTTTCCGTTTGATGGATTAGACGCTACACCTTGCACTATTAGTTCACCTTCCTTCATAGCAGGATCATAAGCGAAGCTAAAGTTTTTGCTTTTTCTTGGCTGACTTTCATTTGATTCAGGAAAATCATCTGCAACAAATTCTAAACCTTCTAATTCTTCCTCTTCACTGCCATACTGATAAAAAGTATTAACCGTGTACACCTTACCTTTTTTTAACATCTTCACTGGTAATACAGCAGACATCTCAAAGCTTACACTATCAGCGTGTACTTCAAGCGGATCAGGGCTTACTGTTAAATCCTGTTCTTGTGCTTTTTTAATCATTTGGTTGAGTGAACAACCAGACATGGTAAAAGCACCAAGAAGGGCGAGGCCTAAGATTAATTTTCTCATTTGAGTCATGATACAAAAATTTTGTTTTGATTGAATGCGAATTTATTTGATTATAGTTTTTTTTACAACTTTTATGTTGGAAATTTACGCTTAACCATTAATGTCAAACGTATAGTTTAAAAGTATGTTTACAAATTTTAAAAAGTTACATGTCTCTTTAGCCAATAAAATAGAAGTCTATAGCTTTGGAGTATGCACAAAGTTAGGTGAAAAACTAAAACTTCCAATATCAAGCATAAGAATATTCTTTATATATGCCTCATTTATCACATTTGGATCACCTATTATACTCTATATGGGGCTCGTTTTTCTTATGAATTTCAGACAGCACCTCAGGCGAAAGACAAACAGATTTTGGTATACTTAACTTACAATATTAATTCTGAATATCTTTTCCTTCTTTTAAGATAATACTGCATCAAGATGTCGGTACTAGTATTTACTTGATTGTTAATTTTTGATGCCATCTGTCTAGGTTGGAAATCTTTAAAAATATCTTCTCTAGCCTTAATGATAGACATGGCATGTTTAAATTTAAATTGGAATAGATAAAGTAAAATGGCTAAAATATCAAGAACATACCTTTTCTTGTAAACCTTGTTGTATTTATTTTCAGAAAGATTTTTGAATAAACATCGATGATTATTTCTAAAGTTTAAATATGTCTTAAATGGACTGCTAGAGGATAAGGTTCCACCTCCGAGATGGTACACCATTGATTTCGGGGTGCAATAGATGCTGTAGCCTTCATTTATTATTCTCCAACAAAGGTCAATTTCCTCCATATGTGCGAAAAATGAATCATCAAAACCACCAAATTCTTTAAAAACATTGGATTTTATAAATAGGCATGCCCCACTCGCCCAGTGTATTTCTAATTCGCTATCATATTGTCCTTCATCCTTTTCTATGGTAGAAAAAATCCTTCCTCTACAATATGGATATCCATATTTGTCTATGAAGCCTCCTGAAGCCCCTGCATAATCGAAATAACCAAGGTTTCTATCACTGAGTATCTTGGGTTGAGTGGCGGCAACCTTATCATTACTACCAAGTTTTAAAAGAGGTGCATCCATCCAGCCATCAACTACCCTTACGTCCGAATTGAGCAAAACAAAGTATTCAAAGCCTAGCATTGAAAGTAAGGCTTCGTTGTACCCACCAGCATAGCCCTTGTTTTCTGGCAGAAAAAGAACTTTAATTGATGGATAGTTTTTTTCTAGCCATGCGCAGCTGTCATCGGTGCTGGCATTATCAACAACGATTAGCGTAGCCTCTTGCAAATGTTGTATGACTGAAGGAAGGTATTCTTCTAAATGATGTCTGCCATTGTAATTTAATATTACAACGGCAGTTTTTTGTCTTAATGTAGGTAAATGAACTGATTCCAACTTCAACAATTATCTTCCAAAAGTTGATAAATCAAAACCAGGAATGTTAGGTATCAGACCTGATGTTTGTTTTTTAATTTCTTCCTTAGCTAGCTCCTCAACTTCTTCAAGTGCTTTATTTGTCGCAGCGATCACCAAGTCTTTTACCATTTGTTGATCATTGGGATTCAAAAGGCTATCGTCAATCTCTAATTTAATAAGTTGCTTTTTACCATTTACTGTTGCTTTTACCATGCCGGCTCCAGCTTCAGCGCTCGCACTTATATTTACCAAATTCTCTTGGGCCTCTTGCATCTTTTCTTGCACTTCCTTCATTTTGCCCATCATTTTCATCATATCAAACATATGCTTCCCGTTTAGTTTATATAGTTTTTATTTATTCTAGCGAGTAATTTTCCGCACTACTCTTCTCTTAATACTCCACTTGATTATATTGGGTTCAATAATTATAACTTAGCCAGTTGAATTAATCATCCCCCTCAACCCATAAAAGATTAAAATGAACTATCGAATGACGCTCACTTTCCCTCTTTCTTGAATCAATTCACCAGCTTCATTCCTATAGCTTATACGATAAATGTAAACTCCATTAGGTACATAATTACCCTTAAATCTACCGTCCCAGCGGACATCTATATCCTTTTCCTTAAAGACTAGCTCTCCCCAGCGATTGTAAACTTCCATTTCAACCTCAGTTCTAAATAGTAATTCGGGACCAAATTCATCATTCAGTCCATCACCATTTGGTGTAAATGCGTTCGGAATGAAGATATCAGACCTAAATTCAACACATTCGAATGCAGCGGCTTCCGACATGATGCCACAACTATTGATAGCAAAAGCCCTAAAACAAAACTCTTGATCCCCTGATAAGGTTGGTACCTCATCTTGATAGATGAAATTATTTCCGCTATCTTCTAAACTAAGTGTGTCGGTCAGTATACGTCGCCCCTCTGTATCCTCTATTTCTACTATATAGCCAATAAGGGGGAACCCTCCTTCTTCAAACTCTCCGCTAAATATAAATCGACCGCGCTCAAGTCGTACTTCTTGGTTGTTTGCGGGGGATGATGGGGTATCCGAGAACACTTCTTCAGCGAAAGTGTTGCTGATATTTTCTTGGTTTTCATTGAGTTGAGCTTCAACCCTGTAGCGGTAGATCAATCCACATTGCAAGTCATCGGATGTATCCTCATAGCGGCGAGCTTGAATGTTTTCAGCTATAATTTCATTGTCCCTTACAATGCGGTAAGAGGTATTAGGCGCATCAGTATGTACCCAATCTAGCAGGTTTATTTGATCCTGATTAGTGACTGAAAGCGAAATATGGCAGACTGTTTCACCAGCAACCTCATCTCCAGAACAAAGATCTAGGGTTACCAACCTAAAGCAATATGAATTCTCATCCCACAAAAAGCTATTATCGGTAAAGGGGAAGCTCTCAGCATCAACAGGTTCGGCTAGTGATTCGAAATCTTCGAAAATATCTCGCCTTACTTCAAGGCGGTAGTATTGATTGTCTTCAAATTCGGTGTCGATATTGATATTGTTTTCTGATATATCTAGTCGATTGATATTTATGGGGTTAAGATCGTTTCTAATGTTAAAGTTAAGGATTTCTATGGCGCAATTTACTTTGCCTTTTTCAAAATAGCCTTGAACTTCAACCTCATAGTCCCCTGGCATGCCAAAATCAAAAGGTTCTGACTCAAAGACATTATTATTTGACCGTAAAGTGTCGACTACGTTCTCATTCCACCTTACAATAAAAGCCTCATAATAATCGTCTTCGATGTAAACGACTCCTTGGTTTCCAAGACAACTGAAGCCCTTTGGATCAAATATTCTAGTTTCAAATACTTCGATTTGAATACTATCTTTAATCTGTCCTCCATCTTCAGTATTTCTTTCAATCTGTTGAATGATCGTATAAATACCTGGTTGTTGATAAGTAAATGTGGTATTATTAGTAAAACATTTATCATCAATTAAATCTTCATCACAGTTCTCGGGGCCATCATATTGATAAACCACTGTACGTTGATCTTCATCATCTTCATCGAAGTCAATATCGAAAAGTAAATTTACCTCTACGCTAAAGGGTGCACAGGCTCTATCAAAATTAACTTCAAAACGCCCTCCAATACTTTCCACCTTGTTTTGGCCATAAAGTGGATTCATCGCAAATAATCCAAGAAAAGCGAGATATAATTTGATTAATGTTTTCAATGTGCTGTTGCTTTAAAAAATTACCCAGCTGGTCCTTCTATATTTATCCGATGTCTTAAAACGCCTTCCTCGCTTCGGTATTATTTTTTATTAATTAATATCAGATAAGTTTTAAGCTACTTGCGTGTCACTAAAACTATAAACTAGCTAGATCTTATTTTATCTATATTTTAATGAATGATATTTAATAAATCTATCACCTCATTTATTTCTTTGGAAACTTGCTCGCCAGTATTGAGGTTTTTCAGACTTAGTTTACCAGATGTTCTCTCATTTTCTCCAATTATTAATATGTGTCCAATACCTTTTTTCTCAGCGTATTGAATCATTTTTTTCATTTTTGCTGCATCTGGGTAAAGTTCAGATTTAACATTGGCTTTTCTAAGTGATGCAAGCGTAGAATAAGCGTATTTCCTTGAATCATCGTCAAGGGCAATCACTAGAAGCTGAGTGCTGTCAAGTGCATGCTTAGGAAATAGATTAAGTTCATCCATCACATCATAAATACGATCTACTCCAAACGAAAAGCCTACTCCCGATAAACCAGGCATACCCATTACGCCCGTGAGGTCGTCATATCTACCTCCTCCACTGATGCTGCCCATTTTTACATTATTAACCTTCACCTCAAATATGCAGCCTGTATAGTATCCGAGACCTCGGGCAAGTGTAATGTCTACTTTGGCATGAGTGGTTTCATGACAATTTTTTACGATTTCAAGTACTTCTTCTATCTCGGCGACTCCCTTCATGCCAACTTCAGAATTTGCTAAGAATTTTTTAATGTCTTCTAAGCTTAAATTACCTTTTAGAAGCTCACTTGTACGTTCTTGTGCTGAAGTAGAAAAGCCTTTAGTAGCTAATTCCTCACAAACTTTTTCAACACCAATTTTATCTACCTTATCTATTGCCACACAAAAGTCAACCTCCTTACCTGAGGCGCCAAGCACCTCTGTAATACCCGTTAAAATCTTTCGGTTGTTTATTTTGATATCATAGTCAGTGATGCCGAGTTTAGCAAATACATCCTCCATCATCCATATGATCTCAGCTTCGCAAAGTAAAGAGTCAGTACCGACTACATCTGCATCGCATTGATAAAATTCACGATATCTACCTTTTTGAGGGCGATCTGCTCGCCATACTGGTTGTATTTGATATCGCTTAAAGGGTAAGGTTATGTCATTTCGGTTCATCACCACAAACCTCGCAAAGGGTACGGTAAGGTCATACCTTAAGCCTTTCTCACTGATCTTATTCAGAACAGCACTTTCACCTTTTTTGAAGTCATCCTCACTACATTTAGATAGAAAGTTTCCTGAATTTAATATCTTAAAAAGGAGTTGATCACCTTCATCTCCATATTTACCCATCAAAACACTGAGGTTTTCGATTGCTGGTGTTTCTATAGGCAGAAAGCCGAAATTTTTGAACGTATCCGTAATGTGCTTAAAAATAAAATTTCTGTTGGCCATTTGTCTTGGGCCGAAATCTCTTGTTCCCTTTGCTAAACTTGGTTTATTTGACATAAATCTTTTGGCTTTACCTGTTCTTTTTTCTGTGTAGGTGAAATGATAAACCTATCATTTTTATATTGTGGCTACTGTACTTCTTTTCTCTTGTTCGCAAATTTACTAAATTATTCTGCCTAGTAAACATGAATTCGACCTTAGTAGGGTTTTAATTCTTTTTGTCACAACAGCTTTTGGATGATATTGACAGCACATAAGACTTAGTTGGGTATAAGAAAATGTTGTTTATCAAAATACCCGTAAAAACCTAAGGATTTATACTGCATTTGTCGACTACATGGGTTTATTGCAGATAAGTTAAATAATTAGCATGTTTAACCCGGATTCTAAGACTTGAAAATAAGTAACGTAAAATAGCTAACTTTTGATTGTAGCATGAAAAATCCTATGCATCAAATGGTGATTTTATCCCTTCCCGGATTCTGGTAGAAATGTAAAACCCCTACTGCACAAGTTAGGGTTTTTGAAAAAAAAAAGATACTTTCATTGAATATGTCACTTGATAAATTAAATGCTGCTCTAAAAATTAGTTAGATGGAAATATGCGTTAGGGTTCGTTATGAGAGCTAAAAACACAAGAAAATCAAGTATTTAACGACTAAGGCATAGCACCGATATGGTGAAGGCGTTAAATGCAGCGGAGCGTTTGATTTTGAAGTATTTTTAGCTCGGAATAGAAATTCTAATGCATATTCCGGGTTGAATGCCCTTACCACTGCTTTTCTATGGAATTTCTTTAATTTTTATGCTTTTGTTTTTGTTATTATCATCTTTGTGATCAGAATTAAATTAAAGCCATTATGAACCATCCAGCCTTTCGATCTATCCTCTTTGTCTTACTGCGCCTCTTTAGTTATGCGGCGGTTTTGCTATTTGCTTATTTTATGATTCGTTTAGATTCCTTTGGCCCCGCTAATGAGGAAGGGATCAAATTCTTAGAGGACTCATACACCGAGTATACTCAAGAGTTGATGTTATTAATAGCAGGCCTTTTGTATGCTTGGGTTGCTGTTAAATTCCCTAAGGTTAGAGCATTTTCAATTTTATTAGCTGGGTTTTGTTTTATGGCGCTTTTTCGTGAATTCAATAATTATTTTCATGATTTATTTAAGGGTGCTTGGCAGACTGCCGTAGGTATAATTTTATTGATTACAGCTCTGCTTACTTACTGGCATAGAAAAAGCTTGTTCCGACCCTTTCAGCTGTTCCTTCAAACGCCCGCTTTTGGATTAAATCTCGCATCTGCTCTGATAATTTTGCTTTTCTCAAGGCTGTTTGGTAAAAAAAGCATTTGGGAAAACATCCTTGAAGTAGAGGAGCTTATTGGTGCTCACCGTAGCGTAAAAAATGCAGCTGAAGAAAGCATAGAACTTCTTGGTTATTCTTTTTTATTGATTGCTGCTATAGAATTTGCCATATGGGTTTATCGCAGAGGTAACGATATGCTAGAAGATAGCCGTTGGGGAAGTGGAAGAAGCTGATCTCAAAAATCTAATAAGCTGATAATAAAAAAGCCAAGTGATAATTTCGCTTGGCTTTTATAATGGATCTATATGGGTTATTTGAATAGAAAGAAAAGTCCAACACCACCGCCACCGAGGTTGTTGAGTGATCCTTCAATTGCCACTCTGTCATTCAGGAAGTATGCGATACCTGGTCCAATTGAAAAAACAATAGGGTTAGTTACTTCAATAGACGCCTGAGCGAAGATATAAGTATTGTCAATAATTGGAAAGTAATACCTAGCTCGAATTTCAAGGTCTAAGTCATTGTTATTTGAAGAATAAGATGCGTTTGCACCTAAAGCAAAGCGGTTGGTAAAGAAATAGCCACCGCCGATATTAATTTCAGTATTTGGGTCAGAAACTCTCATGCTACCACCTAAGGTGAAAGAACCTTTTGTAATAGGGAAAACCCCTTGCCCTTCATTTGTAGTATTTATTTCTTCATTGTTTTCATTTTCTTGTGCTATTGCACTCATTGAAAAGCATAATGATAATACTATCAATAGTAGTCCCTTTTTCATTTTAGTAGTCGTTTAATTGTTTAAATAATTTATGATTGTTGTTAAGCTGTAAGCATAGTGTAAAATTAGGTATATAAGCAATAAACCCATCGTCTTTTGTGATTCAAGCGCTATCATTTAGTCTATGACTGTTATTGGAAATTAAGCATGCTTTGGATTTTTTGATGGGATGCTATTAATAAAAAGTAAAGGTGCATATTAAACCTATTAAAGTGAATTCAAAAACACCATATTACTTAAATTGATTAGCCTATATGTTGTAATATAAAAATAGAGGTGTAAAGATAATTTCTTATATTTGAGTACAAAATATATCGCTATGGAAA
>JAFIEW010000009.1 GCA_020832375.1 Cyclobacteriaceae bacterium | reverse complement strand
TAAGGTAAAGATATTAATAACTTAATTAATCCCCAGAAAAATTGCTTGATCCCTTATAAAGCCTTCCTAATGCATCGGAAAAGATTCTAGGCGGTAAAGTGAAGATGTATTGTTATAGCTTGCGAACTTGCACAGCCAAGAAAGAAGATGCTGTCTCTGAGGATAAGCCTCAAAATTTCAATTTTGACATTTTGGACCAAGGGGTTATAACGACTTTGCTTAAAAACCATACGCTTACATACTGGAGTTCAATTTTTATATCTTTACGAAGATAAGTGTATTGGCTGTTTTTACGATTACCCTAAGTTAACATTTCACTATTCATATCCAATGCTTGCTCGCATTGACTCAATTATATATTGGCTTATCCGCAAAATTACCTTATTGACCTTAATATAAGCTAGGTTTAATTATAAGTGAAATTAAGCGATAATACAACTCAATAACTCTCAAAGAGCGTTATTTCAAAGCATGGTAATTAAGACCATAGGTTTAGACAAATCAATATTATACCAAAAAAGTGCTTCAAGACGATCTTGATTAAATTCTGTTTTCCGAAGCATAAAAAAAGGCCACCATAAATGGCGACCTTCATTTCATCTATTTTCTAGGCTGCTCTCCTTTAATTAGGAAATTTATCTGCAAATCTACCATATACCCAAGTACCGGCGATGGCACTCAAAAGGGTAATAGCCACTACGGTGAAACCACTTCCGATTTGTGCGAAGATTGGTCCAGGACACGCTCCTGTAAGCGCCCAACCTAATCCGAAAATAAAACCACCAATGATCTGTCCTTTTCTAAATTCTTTCGGTGCTAACTTTATCACCTCACCAGCGAGTGTCTTGATATTAAATCTTTTGATGATCTGAATGGATACTGCACCAACCGCTATGGCTGATCCAATTACTCCATACATAAAGAATGACTGAAGACGAAACATCTCCTGTATCCTAAACCATGATATGATCTCAGCTTTAACAAAAACTATCCCAAAAAGGATTCCTAAGACCAAGTATTTTACTAATGCTAAGCCATTTTCACCAGTCTGCTGCTCGTTTGGCGCATCACAATTGATAGGAGCGTCGGTTGTTGTATTTTTTATCGTTTGATTACTCATCTCTATAATTTTTTTAAATATTTTAATTTGCGATTGTGGCTGATTTATATGGATAGCCAGCTCATAATGAGTGGGAAGATAAGGTGTACCATTGCAAAGCCACCTAACATAAAGAAGATAGTTGCTACTAATGATGGCCACTGTAAATTACTAATTCCCATGATCGCATGACCAGACGTACATCCACCTGCGTATCTTGTACCGAAGCCTACTAAAAAACCTCCGATTACGAAAAATACTATTCCTGCTGGACTAGCAAGTACGTCCCAGCTGAATATCTCTGCAGGCATAAGACTAGAAAAATCGGTGATTCCTAATTCTTTTAGGTCTTCTTGAGTTGACTCAGCTATTACAATAGTATCTGGGTTGGATAATCCGAAAGTAGCAATAATACCACCAATGAATATGCCCAATACGAAAACTACGTTCCATATTTCTTTCTTCCAGTTATACTGAAAAAATGGAATGTTGGCAGGCATACAAGCTGCACAAGCATGTCTCAATGAGGAAGAGATACCAAATGTTTTATTACCAAGGATCAATAAAGCTGGTACTGTAAGACCAATAAGTGGGCCGGCAATGTACCAAGGCCAAGGTTGTCTGATAATTTCTAAGATGTTTTCCATTTCTATTTTTTGTTTTAACTCGTTTTATCTTTTTAATTAATACTTCAAAAGTACAAGGTCTGATGTTCGTTTTCAGTAACTTTTCGCACAAAACATTTTTTTAAAGCTTCTTCTAAAAGCATTCTTGCCATTCAGTACAAGTTCTTGATGAATAAAGTTGTTCAGTAACTATTTTAATTAGTTTAAATAAGTCTCGCACACAGCGATGATTCGGGCTGTAATGTTGAGCTGCTTATAAAAAATATAACTGTTTAGTAATGCAAACCCTCTTCCCAATTAAGCTGATGGGGTGTCTTTGGTATAGTACAGATATAAGGCCCGATCATGAATCTTAATAGCGTTTTCCCTATAGCGTATGATTAGGTCTATAGTGGCTAAACTTATCATTCAGGTATGATTAATCTATATCTTTGAAGCCGTTTTCAAAGATGAGGCATACTATTAAAACCTATAATCCATTATTAAGTTAAGGTTCCAAAGGTCCACCCGATTGATTCGGTTGGAATCTTGCACAAGATCTGGGTTGTGGCTGAGTTTGTGTACAACAAGCAGTTTAAGATCTAGTCCCTCCCAAAAGTTTTTTGGAAAATAGTCTATCGAAAATAAAAAGTGGTAGTATGAAGGTACACCATATTTATTGAGAAAGAAATTGTTTGCCTCAGGTGCCATTACTGTGCTGAGGCCCAACATGCTTTGCACTCTTTTGTCTAGATGACTTCTCTCATATTTTGCTGTAATTGCCTGTACACCGCCTTTACCTTCGTAGCGCTCACGTGCCAAACTTGTATAGAATTGCTCACGTCCCCATTCTCTAGGAAACAAGAATCTACCATTATCAGAAATGTTAAGATAATTGAGTGAAAGGCGTTGACTTTTTCGTTGTATTCCTAGCTTTAACCCAACACCGTGAGTATTTTCGCCTCGGTTGATATAGGCTTTGTCAGGATTCTCATTGCCACCATTATTGATCACGGATTGATAGAAACCTTGGACACCTGCCAAGAGCTTATGTTGAAAATCTATAGGGTAGTTTAGGTCTAACTGAGAAAAGGTGAGATTGAAAATATTTTCAGCGAAATAATTCCAAAGCTGGAAGCGAAGCGTATCATTTTTGTGCTCCAATCCATATACCCCTATGCCAGCGGTACTCATATTTCCTTTATATTCAGAAGCTTCTCCGAAGGTGTTTCTGCCAAATGGATAAACTCCCATCGACTCCCCGATAGAATACCAATCCACCGTGCCTCTTGGTGCAATATCAAAAAACCAAGCAGCATGCGTAGTCCACCGACTTCCCAATTCATAAGTCCCGTGAAAACCACTATAAATGTTAGGGCGCATTCTATTGTCTTGTTCGTTCATCAGGGGACTATTAAAATGCTGCCTTCCTGCGGTTATTCTAAAGTTTTTGTAATGATATTTGATGTATAGCTCTTCCATCCGATCTAAATCTTTGGTATTCGTAAGATCGTTCATATCAAAAAGCAAGGCCTCATATCGATTTACATTTCCAGTAGTCGGATCAAATTGGTCTATATTTTGAGCATGGACTTGAAAAACAAAAAATCCACTGATTCCTAAGCTGACTCCTTTCCATTCTGGACTTTCATAAGATAATCCTCCTCCTACAGCTGAGGCGCTATAGTTCAAAAGGTCGCCTTTGTTATATGTACTCATGCCAAAAGAGCGCAAGTGAAAACCGTAAGTACCACTTTGCAGATAGTCACCAAATTTTTTGTACGAACTGATGGTGTCATTCGGGTTTTCTCCTTTTTTAGGGTGGGATGAGAATGCTACCCCCTCATTCCACATAAAGAAAAATAAAGCACATAGTAAAAGCTGTATGCTGTATTTCATATTCATATCTGATATGTTTTTCAAGTATTGATGGTTATAAATCGTTTTCCCTCTAAGATAAAGGGTGGAAATCATGGTTTAAGATACTCTTAGTGCTACTACGCTTAGTGTATATATGAAGTGAATGCTTTCGTAACAAAGGTGTTTTTCAAGAAATGACGGGGTCTCATTATGCTTTTATTATCCTTTGTCTATTTTACGATTCTGTGAGCTACAAAAAAGCCTAGTAATCCCCCGTAAAGCGTGCTAACCCAAGGGTTTGAGGTAATCATGCAAGCACCGGTGCTGCAGCCAATAGTTTCATAATAAAAAAAGCCGATCAGAGCGCCTGCAAGGATACCAGCACCGCTAATGATCCAATTTCTTTTAGTAAATATTTCCATATCTAGTTCAATTAAATGTGCAGATAGATGTAAAAAGCCGCTATTTACTGAGCGGCTTTTTGATTTGAAATAGTTTTGATGCTTGCTATTAATTTAGCTCACCAGACCATCGCATGATCCCGCCTTTCAGGTTATTGAGCTGAGTAAAGCCAGCCTCGGCCATCATGCTGCATGCTTGGCCGCTTCTGTTGCCGCTTCTACAGTAAACGAGATAGTTCTTGTCTTTGGGTAGTTTATTGATCTTATTCATGAATTGGGCATCCATGATATCGATATTTTTTGCACCCTTGATTTTTCCTGACTGAAACTCTCCAGCAGTTCTTACGTCAAGAACGACTGTGTTTTTTTCAGACATGAGCGTACTAAAGTCATCTGCACTAATGTCAGAATAGGCTTTTGGTTTGGTGTTGAATAAATTGAACATGATATTTTGTTTTAGATTTTACTTCTTTTATGATTACAAAGCTACCATGCCCTTTTCATACTTTCTGTAATACCTGTCACACTACAAGCTTTCATTATTTTTCGGTCAAAAAATATATAATGCTAAACCAGCTACATCCTCTTGATCAGGGTAAGCTAGATCTATTTTAAGAAATTCATTATTTTTGATTTAAAGTTTGGTTTCACTCTTAAGTTGGAATGAAGACGCACAATACACTCTATA
Source organism: Cyclobacteriaceae bacterium (assembly GCA_020832375.1). Taxonomy (GTDB): domain Bacteria; phylum Bacteroidota; class Bacteroidia; order Cytophagales; family Cyclobacteriaceae; genus JAFIEW01. The sequence goes on along the minus strand of JAFIEW010000009.1, from coordinate 57,946 downwards.
GCAGATAGGATTATCTATTTTCTTTTTAAGTTAATTGTAATAGATTTTAGTAGTCTTCATTTTGGCTTTTTTAAACTTATCGAGCTTATTTCAAAGTACGTCAAACTAATTAAGCAAAGAGTATTTGTTTTATCTAAACCTACAAACATATGATTATAAGAATCGTAAGAATGACCTTTCAAGAGGACATGGTGGAAAGCTTTTTAGAAAACTTTAATGCCAATAAGCAAAAAATACGAGCTTTCGAAGGTTGCCATGAGCTACAACTTATGAAAGATCCTGATAAAGAAAACATACTATCTACTTACAGTGTATGGGAGTCGGTAGATCACTTAAATGATTACAGGCATTCTGATCTTTTTAAAGCGGTATGGTCAAAGACCAAACCACTTTTTTCAAATTCACCTGTCGCATTTTCATTATCACCCTTTATGAAGGTATAATCATAGACTTCCACAACGAATCAATAGATCTGAAGCATGATATAAGGAAATAGCAATTTTTGGCATCTTTCTCTCAAAAATCATTATTCAGCTAATGAGCTTTTTCTTTAAGTGTCTAAAAGTCAGTTAAATGTATGCTTTTCCGTGTAATATTTCTTTGAATATTTAAAAATAAATGCTAATTTATTTTGCTAATGGATGAAACAGCTATATAATTGCCTTATATTTGCCATTTACGAGCTTCAATTTAAAAACATAGTATCGCCCTCGGCGTGTTTTTTTAAGTAATCAATAATTATGGAAGAAAAGAACTACAACGACCCCGAAGAAAACTCATCCAAAAAGAAAGAAGAAGAAGATGACGATGATTTTGGAATGCCGGAGGTTGAATTTGAACCGATAGAGGATGAAGATGATGATAGTCAAGACGATAGTGTTAAGAGAACACAAGAAGATGCAATAAATGCTAGTACCGATGCCAACGAGGCGGAAGTGGGTAGTCAAGATAAAATGTCTTTTCAGGAGGATGATCACGACGCTACTGATGATTCTTATGATAACCAAGATGCAGAAAATGTAGAAGACCCACTTAGTAGTCCAGTGGTTCCTCCAAAATATACTTATGATGAAGAGGATAAAAAGTCTAATTTAGGGCCTATTCTTGCTGGAATCTTTATTTTACTTATTTTGGTAGGTGTATCCTCGTATTTCTTTGTATTTCGGGATGCGGCTGAGCCTGAGCCTGTAGCACAAGAAGCACCTGCTCCTGAGCCTGAGCCAGAACCAGAGCCGATGCTTGAAGAAGCGCCGCAGGTAGTCACTGAAAAGGCTGAAGGAACCATCACAACCCTAAGCAATAGAACAGGTAAGTCTTATGTGGTTATTTCCAGCTTTTTAGATGGTGATTTAGCTATGGACTTTAGTAAACAAATGTCAGATCAAGGAGTGGATGTCACAATAATTCCGCCATTCGGTCGTCATAAGTTTCACAGAGTGGCTGTGGAAGAGCATGATAACTTTCAAGCGAGCATGGATCGCGCGGAAGAATTAAAAGCAACTTATGGAGAACAAACTTGGGCTATCCGATATTAATATGACTTTTTTACAAATTACTACAGTGTCTGATACCACCGAAATGGCTTCGCGTGGTGGGGACACTGTTTCCATTTTATCACTTTTGATGGAAGGTGGGTTTATGATGATCCCATTATTTATTTTATCCATCATAGCTATTTATATTTTTGTGGAGCGAGTACTCACTTTGCGCCAAGCATCTAAAATGCCAGCTTCTTTTATGGATCAGGTAAAGCAACTAATTGCCGCAGGTAAGGTAGATGAAGCCAAAATAGTGTGCGCTCAAACTGAATCACCGATAGCAAGGATGATTTCTAAAGGAGTGAACCGTATCGGAAGCCCCCTTAAAAATATTGAGGTAAGTATCGAAAATGTAGGTAAAATCGAACTATATAAGTTAGAGAAAAACCTGTCCTTTCTTGCCACCATTGCTGGTGCTGCACCCATGATGGGTTTTTTGGGTACAGTGACCGGTATGATACAGGCTTTTATCGCTATTGCTCAGGAAGAAGGTTCTGTAAGTCCAAAACTACTCTCTGCGGGTATATATGAGGCCATGATTACTACAGCAACAGGACTTTTAGTGGGGATTATTGCCTACTTGGGGTATAACTATTTGGTTACCCAAGTACAAAAAATTGTGCATAAGATGGAATATACTTCTATTGACTTCATCGATTTGCTACAAGAACCTAATCAGTAGAAAAAGACTATGGCAATCAAATCTAGACATAAAGTAGACGCGGTTTTCAGCATGTCATCCATGACTGATGTTGTATTTCTATTGCTCATTTTTTTTATGCTGACTTCTTCCTTTATTACCCCATCGGGATTGCCAGTTAATTTGCCATCTAGTAAAAGTTCTACGATTGTCATGCAGAAGGTAACTGTTAGCATCAGTGCTGACTTGAAACACTATGTCAATGACAAGGCGGTTGATCCTGATAGATTGGAAGAGGAGTTAGCTAGAGCACTCCGATCAGAAGAAGAGGGAGTGGTAGTACTACATATCGACAAGTCAGTTCCAACAGAGTATCTTGTCAATGTAGCTGGTATTGCTACGAGTTTGAAAGCTAGAGTGTCTTTGGCAACCAAGCCTGATCGATAAAATTATTTTGCACGGATAAGAATATATGGAACGCAAGCAAAAAAATAATGAACGAAAGGGATTAGTGGCTACTGTCATTTTTCATGGACTTCTTTTGTTGTTTTTTGCACTTTCATTAGCATGGAGAGAGCCTGATCCTCCCTTGCCTGAATATGGTGTTGAATTGAATTTAGGCTTTGAAACTGTAGGTAGTGGTGATCAAACTTCTACAGAAGAGGAAATCTCTGATGAAGAAACCGATTCGCCCGATGAAATGGTTGAGGAAGTGATAGAGGCTGAGGCAGTAGAAGAAGCAGCTGCCGAAGAGCCAGCCCCAGATGAGACTTTCGATGATCCTGAGGGTATTCCTGCCGATCCAAAGCCTACTACCTCCTCATCTACCGCAGAAGAAAAAGCAAAAGAAAAGAAAAAAGAGGTAAAAGAAGCACCTAAGCCTAAGCCTGACCCCTATGCTGCTGCAAAATCAGGTAGTGGGGATGATGATAAAAAAGGGGATGCCGGCGATCCAGAAGGGCAACCCGATAAGCGTGCATTGATGGGGACTGCTGGAGGTGGTCAAGGTGGTGCAGCCCTCGATATGGCGGGTTGGCAGTGGGATCAAATTCCGCGCCCCGATGATCGTAGTGCGGAAACAGGAACTATTACTTTTGAAATTACCATTGACCAAAACGGTAAATACCTCAAAGATAGAATCTTGAAATCGACCGTTCCTGCAGATGTAGTGAACGTTTATCGTAGTGAATTGAGAGAGCTTACTTTCAGTCCGACAGGTGGGAGCCCTAAAGGGAATACTACGGGTAGAATCACCTTTACACTGCGCTCTCGATAGTTTTGTTAGTGCAGCCTTTACATCTTTTCTTTAATAATTCCTTATGATCTATTTGCTCTTAAGTATTCTTTGCGGAGTGGCTTTGTTTCTGTCATTCCGCTCATTCAAAGTATGGAATATTCCTACTTTTCCAGCTATCGTGCTCAACTATTGGGTGTGTGTAGCTGTTGGGATGCTGTTTTTCCCGAAGACTTTTGTTCAATTAAAAAGCCTATCTTTTCTTCAGCAAGAGTGGTTGATTCCCGCCATATTGATTGGTGCATTTTTTATTTTTACCTTTCAGCTGATGGCGAAATGCACTCAGCTTTACGGTGTGTCTCTTACTACTGTAGCTTCAAAGACGGCATTGGCAGTGCCTGTTATGTTCAGTTTGTTCGTCTTCGATTTGCAGAGTATCGCATTCAACTTCTTGCACTATTTAGCCCTGATTCTGGTGATCCCTGCGCTTGTTCTCAGCACTTGGAAGCAGAAAACTACGAGTGCAGATGCTTCAAAGAGTCGCTTTATTTGGCTTCCAATCATCGTATTTGCCCTCTGCGGGATTACGGATACTGTGATGAATTATGCTTCTCTAAGATATGTGAGCGCCAATGAGCAGGAGGTTTTTACTACTTTCCTTTTCTTTTTTTCAGCGCTGAGTGGGACTATTTATTTGGTGTTTAGCCGACAGTCCATCACCCTAAAAAGTGTGGTCGGGGGGATCTATTTGGGAGTACCCAATTTCTTTTCTATCTATTTTCTATTAATGGCACTGGATAGCTTTGCTAATAATGGTGCTAAGGTTTATCCTTCTCTCAATGTAGGCACTATCTTGCTGTCTAGCCTTTTAGCTGTCGTTTTATTCAAAGAAAAAATTTCTAGAATCAACCAACTTGGTTTGATTCTAGCCGTTTTGACTGTGATCTTATTATTTAACGATCAGCTATTTTAATCATTTGATATCGGTAAAATATTTTATAATAACAGTTCGCTCAAGTTGAAAGACGAGTACTATTTGTTTTTTAAAATTATGAGAGTTTTTTCATTCTTCGTTGTGCTATTTTTTCACCTCTGTATTAATGAAGGCCGAGCGCAAGTGGCTATTTATAATTCAGAAACAGCAAAAGAAACCATTCGACCGGTATTAACACAGATATATTCAGGTGACTTTCAATCCGCCGAAAAAATGATTAAAGGTCTTGAGGCTAAATTTTCAGGCCATCCTTTGATACCCTTTTTGAGAGCAATGCTGATGCAAAATAAATATTACCCACTTAAGGCCGATCACCCTCAAAGCGAAAAGTATGTCAAGTATCTATACGAAACGATCACCAATGCCGACCGCTTGAAGGATAAACCCGAATTTGAATACGAACTGCCTTTCTTTTATTTAAGCGCTTATGGCTATTTGGCAAAGCATTATGGTGATCAAGGGAGTTATACTTCGGCTATTTCACGAGCGCAAAAGGCTTATGATCAGCTCAAGAAGGGTTTTGAGCTCACGGATGTATTTGCTGAGTATTATTTTTCTACTGGATTGTATCAATATTATCGAGAGAAGTATCCAGAAGTGCATCCCATCTATAAATCAATGGTATGGGTTTTTCCTTCAGGGGATAAGGCCAATGGACTTAAAAATATTAAAATAGCGAGAGATGAGGCTATTTTTACATCCACTGAAGCGACTATATATTTGGGCCATCTTTATATGCGGTATGAAAATGAACCATCAAAGTCTTTCAAATACTATCGCGAGTTGACTGAAGACTTCCCTAAAAACCAAGTTTTTGCTATGTCTTATTGTGAAAATTTGTGGTTATTGGGAAGGCATGCTGAATTAAAAGATGCTATGATGGTAATGAAAGATTCCGAAAATGCCTACTTCAGTAAGATATACAATATGTATAACCATCTGCTAGATGTTTATTCTCAAAAGAAACCTTTAAGTGAGAATAAACTGACAATAATGACTGAAGCCTTTGATGAATTTGCAGATCGAGGAAATCATCCCAAAAGCATCATATATCTTGCCTATGCTCGTGCTTATCAATCGGAGGGGAACAGTACCCTTCAAAAGAAGTATGCGAAACTAGCTAAATCTAACGCTGCCTATGCACATATTTCAGATCTTGCAGACAATGTCCTAAAAGCTTTGTAGTTTTACGTTAATAGCTTAGGACTACCCGTTCGTAGCTTTTTGCTACACAATAGCTGATATTAGCATCATTCCAACTAAAGCCTTGAAATAAGTGATGAGTTCATCAGATCAATACCGTGTCATTCGCCAATCGGCAGAGAGTTTATATAAAGAGAAAGGGAGTAAATTCATAGGTCATGTTTTTTTTGTGGGGGATGAGGACGAAGTGAAGCTTCATTTGGAAGATTTACGCTCTCGATATCATGATGCCCGCCATTATTGCTATGCGTATGTACTTGGCTATGAGGGCGATCAATTCCGAGCTAATGACGACGGAGAACCGGCTCATAGTGCTGGTGATCCTATACTCGGCCAAATCAGATCGTCTGAGTTGACCTTTTGCTTAGTGGTGGTCATTCGATATTTTGGTGGCACTAAGCTGGGTGTTTCTGGCCTAATCAATGCCTACAAAACTGCGGCCGAAGCTGCCATTGCTGAGGCGGGCGTAGAAGAGAGGTTTCAAGAGGTAGCCCTCGCTGTTTCTTTTGAATATCCTGCAATGGGCGAGGTGATGAAAATAGTGGATCAAGAGGGTGTAAGAATAGACAATCAACAATTTGAGTTGGATTGTCAAATTAAATTATCTGTGCGAGCATCCTTATATGAAAAAGTAAAGAATGATTTTGAGGCATATTCACCTAAAAGAATAGAGATCATTAAAAATAAAGATCTGTAATATCCAATTATTGAATGAACCATCAATAATGAATTAAAAAGGTGATAAAAAAATCTCTTCTCACAAAAGAGAAGAGATTTTTCATTCAGTCCACGAATTTTGATTAAATAGGTGGATTTTGAGGGGTATTAGGGTTGTTATTTCTTTCTCTTAATGCGAAAGGATAGAAATTTCTATTTCTTTCAGTATCAAACTGACTAGGAGCTGTGGAAACGGATCGATTGAACCTTCGACTGTCTTCTAAACTCAAACCTGTTAAGAATAGTTCGATTCTTCTATTTCGATAAATTTCATCCAACAACGATTGAGTGTTCACTGGTCCTACATATTCTCCAAGTCCTGCGTTTACACCAAAGGGGTCGTCGGTTTTTGTTCTTACTGCATTAATGGCATTTAAAGCTGCCGCCAAGTCTTGGCTTGCTTTTCTCACATTAGCCTCAGCGATGATGAGTGAGATCTCTCCTGGTAAATAAAGTGGTATTGATCTGGAATCGTTGGTAAAGAAGCCTGCCAAGTTAACAACGGAAAATCCATTTACATTTGTTTGAGGATCATCTGTATTGCTAAGAAAAAAACTTATACGGCCATCCTCAGTTTCGGGTGCCAATTCTGCGGGTAAACCAAAATCTACCCTAGGTAAAAAGCTTGGGGGTACGGTCAGTATGACTCTATTCCAGATAGGATTTTGGTTAAATTGATCATATATAAATTCCGAAGTTGACGACAAGTCCACATTATTTGCGGCTGTTATAGCTTGGTCATAGTTACCTAAAAACAAATGGTATCTAGCTAAGTATGCATTTACCGCATTTGGTAGGTCAATGAGTCCCTGTAATACATTTGAGTTAAATTCGTCACTGATACCCCCTGAAAGCCTGTTTTTTGCATCTTGCAGTAATTCTATTGCTTGGGCTAGTGCTTCTTCTCGAGGCACAAATTCTGCATTATTATCTCTACTTGTCTGGATGACTACATGCGTGTAGTTTTGAGCTAGAGCACCAATTGAGAGTGCTTTAAAAAAAGCACCATAAGCAATGAGGTTTTCTCTTGTGGTTGAATTTAACTCAACATTTGGAGCTGCATCCATTAGGTCTTCACATGCGCTCATTATTCTGAGGTGTATAGCCCACAATCCTTCGACATTAGAGTTGAAGTCAGGTAAATCTCCAGCCCCTTGTTCTAGCTCTACCATATTCAGGAATGTAGTCGTAATAGCTGCCTCTCTTGCAGTAATTGCATTATTTTCGATCATAAATCGAATTCCTGTAGTAGAATATAGCACCTTTATCCCTACACTTAAGTTGATTAGACCATCGCGAGTAGTGAGCACGGCCTCATCGGTTGGTGCATTAGGGTTTACAAATTCAGTCTCGCATGATAGACTGATAATACAAAACATAAAAACTATGCTTAGATATATTTTATTTTTTATATGCTTCATGTTTCTTTATTTTTTGATGATCACTTTATCTAAAAGGTATTTCAATCTTTTGTCTTTTGATTGCTGATAATTTTCAGCTTTTCTTAAAAGGTAAGATTGATACCAACTTGATAGGTTCGTGGTATTGGAACTGCTCCAAAGTCAAAACCTCTGACAGCATTGCTCTGACCTGGAGTGTTGACTTCAGGGTCCCAACCTGTATAATTGTCAAATGAGAATAAATTTCTCCCAATAAGATTGATTCGGACATTTTCAATCAACCCATTTTTAGGCTGAAAGCTGTAGCCAATTGCAATTTCTCTTAGCTTTACAAAAGATCCATCTTCTACAAATTCTTCAAATATTGCAGCTTGCGCACCACCTGTACCCTTAGGTATTTCGCCTGAAATTTCTCTTCCAGCATTCACCCCACCACCAAAAATACCATTATCAAGAAGCCTTCTATTCCAGTTGAAAACATCAAACCCTTGGATGGCGTCAAATAATACGTTGAAGGTGAAGTTTTTATAGGTAAATTCATTTACCAATCCACCGAACCAGTCTGGATTAGGATCACCAATTACGCGTACATTGGTCCCGTCTTCGTTAACACCTCTCGTGGGAAGTCCTGCGTCGTTTAAGATAATGTTACCATCGTCATCTCTATTATAAAAACCTTGTACGTAAACACCGATCTGCTCTCCCGGTCTTACTTGTACCGCCCCAAAGCTTCCAGGAAGAATAATCTGTTCTCCTACAATTTCACGCACTTGGTTTCTTACTCTCGTGAATGTGGCTGTAGCATTCCATGAAAAGTCCTTTGTTTTTAGGAGGTTGGCTCTCAATAATAGTTCAATACCTTCATTGGTCATTCTTCCTACATTTTCAAAACGGGTAGCAAAACCGGTAGAGGAGGCAAGCTCTCTTCTCAAGATTAGATCCGTTATATCTTGTTGAAAATAGGTTAACTCAAATCCAAATCGATTATTAAAAAATGTCGCATCGATACCTAGTTCTACTTCTTCCATTCTTTCTGGAGCAATATTACTGTTACCTAAAAGGGTAGAAGGGGTTAAGAAGCTAATCCCACCTAATGCACCTGGATTGTAAAGAGACTGTCTGTCAAAGGCACCAATAGCAGTAAGATTACCTGCTTGGCCCCAAGAGGCTCTCAGAATAATATTTCCAATTGTAGAGCCTAGGTTTTCTTTCCAGAAATTCTCGTTTGATAAGACATATGAAGCACTGGCTTTTCCAAAAAGCTGGCTTCTCTCATCTCTTCCAAAAACAGATGCTCCATCGTAGCGCAAAGCCCCAGCAATGAATAATTTTTCATCAAATGCTAGACCTTCCTGTACAAATGCACCCCAATAGGAGATGTCTGACCTTGCATCAATTGTAGAAATTATAGTACCACCCACTGCTGTGGTTGACGCAGGCGCTAATCGATCTGACGTAATTCCGATTCTTTCAAAACTATCTTGTTGCCAAGTTCCTCCTACGGTAGTAGTTGACTTCCACCTGCTATTTAAATCAAGCTCATAGACTAGGTTTAGATCATTATTAAATTGAGAAACGTTTGCATCTCCCCTTGTTGACCAGCCAAAAGGGTTGGTTGAGGTGTTGCCTACTGGTATAAATCCGGTAGCAGATTGATTATAGTAATCAAAACCTGCAATATAATTAATACTAAAATTTTTGAAGGGTGTAGCGGTGACATTTAGACTTGTGATAGTTCGATTAGTCACTTGACCGTAAACAAATCGCTCTACCGCTTCTCTAGGGTTTGATCTAGCAACTAGGGGGGAGGTAACTGGGAAAACACCCGATGCATCAGGGGCAGGATTAATACTGTTATTTGCAAATAGAAATCCAGTTATCGCTCCATCTGCAGCATTTATACCACCATTAGGCATATCTCGACTTTCACTTCGTGAATAATTTAAACCTACACTAAACTTTAACCAATCATTTACTTGTTGGTCTATATTTAGTCGAGTTGCTAGTCTGTCAAAATTGGTATTTGTTACGATTCCTTCATTTGAAAGAAATGATGCAGAGGCAAAGTATTTTGTTTTTTCATTACCACCACTCACTGAAAGGTTGTTTTCTACTCTTAAGCCAGTTGTAAATATATCATCCTGCAGATTAAAGCGCTCTGCCGGCTGTGTTTCGAAATCATTGATATCGAAAGGGTTGGCCCAAACTAGTGGTACCTCATTGAAGGGAATTTGTTTACGTAGCTCATTTAAGCCTACAGATGTAAAGAAATTGAATTTTGGCTTTCCTGATTGACCTCTTTTAGTGAATATTTGTACGACTCCATTGCTAGCTCTCGAGCCATATACTGCAGCCGCCGCAGCTCCTTTTATTATTTCTATTCTTTCAATGTCAGCTGGGTTTATGTCTACTAATCGATTTTGAGCAGCCCCACCAATGTCTACAAGCTCATTACTGTTGTTGTTTATTAGTACACCATCTACAATATAGAGTGGTTCAGAGCTGCCTGAAATCGTACTAGCACCTCTTAATCTTACTGAAATACCTCCTGCTGGGTCTCCTGAATTTTGTTGTACTAGGGCACCTGCAACCTTTCCTTGAAGTGCTTGGTCTACAGCAACAGCTCCATTATCGACTAGTTGTTTGCTGCTGATAGTAGACACTGCCGTACCCAGTTGCTTCCTAGATGAACTCCCTGAAACTCCCGTAACTATCACCTCGTCCAAATTTAAGATATCCTCTGCCAGAAAAAAATCATTGGTGATTACACGATCATTTCCTAAAACTAAACGTTGTCTTTTTTCGGTATATCCTAATGCTCTGACTCGTATTTGGTAGGTACCAGGGGCTAATGTAGCAGAAAATGAATAGGATCCATCTATCTTGCTAACATCTCCTACAGAGGCATCATTTACATAAATGGATGCACCAATAATTTCCTCATTTGTGCTTACGTCTTTTACAAAACCTTTGAACTCATAGGTCTGCGAGCCTTGCGCCATAGCAAAACCACTTATGAATAGCAGTAGGCATGTTATTTTTTGCCATTTTTTGCTAGCTCTCGTTTTCGTTAATTCATAAATATTTCTCATATCTTTTATTTTGGTGATAAATATATTGACATATGATTTTACTGCTAACTCTTATTTAATCAATGTATTACATCTTTTTTTCTTCAATAAAGCAACGAATATTTGTTTTTGCAAGAAAATTTTTAAAAATATTTTAAAAAGCAGTAAATTAGAGCAATAAATAAGAAATTTTGGTGTTTTTAGAAATGTATTTCAATTTTTTGCTGTTTTATAGATTTATAATTACTTGACTTGTTATCAGTACCATGCTTTTTAACAATTGCTTTTATTTGCAATAACTGACTTGGGGAAGTGATATGAATGTATAGAAGCTTAAAGTAATGTTGAGTATTACATTTTTTTGCGTCATTGACCAAATCAGTTCGCTATTATGAAATTAATTATTGTGAATCACTCTTAATGGCAAAAAATGATCCTATAACAAAAAACTAGGCTATGGATAACAATAATAAAGGAAGAAGAAACTTTCTTAAAGCGTCTATTTTTTCCGGACTAGGAATGAGTTTATCACCTACTATCCTAGCACAACCCCTGATCTCTTCGGCCTCGGACTTTGATTTCAGCTTTGTTCATCTTACTGATATGCATGTAAGACGGAAAAGAAAGGGACACGAGGGATATAAAAAGTGCGTGTCACGTGTCAATTCCTTAGAGAACAGACCTGACTTCGTTTTGATGGGCGGTGACTGTGCATTTGATGGTATGTATACCCCAAAGGAAGAATATTTGGATCAATTAGACTTATTTAAAGAGATATCAGATCAGCTTGAGATGCCTTATTACAATTGCCTAGGAAATCATGATACATTCGGACTTAGCTCGCGAAGGAAAACTGATGTTGATGATCCAGATATTGGTAAGGTGCTATTCAAAAAAAAGCTTAATCTTGATAACACCTACTATAGCTTTGACCATGGTGACTGGCATTTTGTGGTGATGGATTCACTTTTACAAGTTGATACAGAATTGGGTCCTAGTCAAACACATGCTTTCGGTGAGGAACAACTTGAATGGCTGAGAAAGGATCTGGGACAAAACTCGGGTCGCCCGACTGTAATAGTTACTCATATAGCCGCTTTTTGTAACATAGGGCAATATAATGCAGATCCCGAGCTTAAAGCTATGAATCATATGGTGGTAAAAGACACCCTAGAGTTTAGACGAATTATTGAAAGACATCGGGTGAAAGTAGTCCTACAAGGTCATAGTCATATACCTGAAGATTATTGTTTTAATGGTGTATGGTATATCACCTCTCAATCGGTGAGCGCTGCCTGGTGGGGTGGGAATTGGAAAGGATATTTACCGGGTTTTACTCAACTCATGGTGAAGGGTGAGCAGATATGGTGGGAAAGAAAAGACTATGAGTGGCAGCATTTTTTGGAACCGGAAGATACTTTAGAAAAACAACGAATAGAAGAGAGAAGAGCATTTGAAGGGAAGCAAAAAAGACTTAGACAAGAAGATACAAAGCTGCGCTAAACAACGTTTTTACTTTATATGCTCTTTTCATCTCATTCTAAAAGGAAGAAGTTTGTATAGCATAATTTACTTTTGTTTCTATGCAGTTTTATCTATGCCTATTTATTCTTTTTCTTTAATGGGTGAAATATTTTTCCATAGTTCCATTTGCCATATTTCACCTGATTGAGGACTTGCAAAAGTACTTCTTGGTTGAGCTGAAGATTCTAATAACTTGTCTACAAAATAGGGAGAACCGTTAATGACTATGTCTGTATTTCCCCCTTTTGTTCGAAGAAAAAACAGTAGTGAATCGTAAAATCTATTTCCAAGCCCATAGTTGAGATTGGCTTTAAGCTGAGGAAGCGTAATGCAACATAGAATATTTCCCTCTGTCTGAAGATCGGGGAATAGACAATTTCTATCGATATTAATGTGCACGGCATCTTCAAATTGTTTTTTTATTTCTTTACTCAGTAAATTAGATTGAATAGTTGAATCTGTATAGTGAATGCAATAGTCATAATCCTTTCTTAAATAAGGATGCTCAGATTTAATGATTACACTTTTGGCAGCTATTTTCTTGTTAAGTAGAGATGCTTCTTTTAAGGATTTTTTTAAATCGTAGGGGTCATTTGAGGCTATGCCTTGATCAATTTTGTTTTTTGCTCTTAATATTCGATCTGCTGCCTCTTTCACCATTTCCTTTTCATAGGTCTTTGCGATACTCGTGTAAGCTTCTGTCGGATGAGTAGGGACCAGTAAAATATCATTTCCCGCAAGAAAGGCTTGCTTCTCTGCCTCACCGGGCCTAAGTCCAATTTGAGTGATGCCATGCATGTTTAAGGCATCAGTGATGATCATCCCATCATAATTCCATTCCTTACGTAGTATATCTGTAACAATTTTTGGATCTAGCGTGGCAGGGACATTGAAGCTATTACTAAGGCTTTTTACTGCTAAATGGCCGATCATAACAGAATCTACACCCTCTTTACAAATTAATCGAAAAGGTGCTAATTCTGTATTTTCTAACTCTTCACGAGTTTTATCTATGATAGGAAGACCGAGATGCGAATCCACTAAGGTATCTCCGTGACCTGGGAAATGCTTAATACATGCCAGAATTCCTGCTTTTTCTAAACCTTTAATATAGGCTTTTGATAAGCTCACGACTTGGTCTACACTTCTACCAAAAGAGCGGTACCCGATAACTGGATTATCAAGGGCAGAGTTCACATCAACCACAGGAGCGAAGTTCATGTGAATACCTGCTGCTTTTAAATCTAGCCCTATGCGATAACCCACTTCTTCAGTTAATTGACTAGCATCATCCCCCAAGCAGCCCAAAGAAGAAGCGTAAGGGTATTGGGGACTCTCTTCTATTCGCATTGATAATCCATATTCTGCATCGATGCAGATCATCAAGGGAATCCTACTAAGCGACTGATAGTGCTCAATAAGTTCTTTAAGGCGAGAATAACTGTCTGTATACCTAGGCACATCTTGATTTCCCTCAAAGCTAGTGGCCGCACTTTCTCTGCTATGAAAAAACACTAACCCTCCAATATGAAGTTCTTTAATATATTTTTCTACTTGAGCAATTGCCTCTTGACTATCATGCACGCAGGCATCTAAAAAGAGCATTTGCCCTATCTGCTCACTATATGTCAAATCATCTGCTTGTAGTCTATTGATCTTTTTTTCCATAACTGTCAGGGTATTTTAAGTAAGGGGCGATAATTAGTGCCGGTAAGGCTGCGATAACTACCCAGATAAAAAAGTAATTATAGCCAATTGCTTCTTGTATATATCCGCTGATCATGCCGGGAAGCATCATGCCTAAGGCCATAAATCCTGTGGCGATGGCATAATGAGATGTTTTTGTTACACCCTCAGCAATATAAATGAGGTACATTAAAAACGCTGCAAAGCCAAAACCATAGCCGAATTGTTCAAAAAAGACCACTATTCCCGCAAATATAACTGAGGTTGATTGGCTAAATGCTAAAAACACGAAGAGTAGGTTGGGCAAGTTTAAGGATAATATCATAGGGATCATCCATTTGCGCAGACCATCCTTAGAAATGGCGATACCACCAAGGATTCCCCCCAAGGAGAGTGCCACCACGCCCATAATGCCGTAAATCGTACCTACTTCATTAGTGCTTAAGCCAAGTCCTCCTACTGTAGGATCGTCCAAAAAGAAAGGGGAGGCCATCTTTACTAGCTGAGATTCTCCTAATCGATACATGAGGATAAATGTCAAAGCTATCCCCATTTGTTTTTTACGAAAAAAGCTTATGAATACTTCAAGAAAGCCGATTCGCTGAGCAGCATCTACTTTTTCTTCGACAATTGAATTACGGCTGCTTGAACCGTAATAATTGACAAACGCCAACACAAACATTAAGCCTGCAACTAAGGTCATTGTAAGTGACCAAGCTTGTGCGTTGGTGCTCATAGTACTTTCAAAGTAACCCGCAATCACGACTATCAAGCCTTGGCCGGTAATCATCGAAAGTCGATAAAATAAACTTCTTATACCCAGAAAGAATGACTGATCTTTTTCTGAAAGACCAATCATGTAGTAGCCATCTGAGGCGATATCATTAGTAGCCGATGCAAAAGCTACCATCCAAAAAAGAGCCAAGCTCAAGTAAAAGTAATGATCTGTGACTAAACTGAAGGCGATCAGTAAAAAGGCAGCAGCAATCAAAATTTGCATGACAAAAAACCATCTTCTTTTGGTACTAAGCATGTCTACTATCGGACTCCATAAGGGCTTAATTACCCAAGGTAAATATAGCAGCGACGTATATAGTCCAATGTCGCTATTGCTTACCCCTAAGTTTTTATATAGAATCACCGAGACAGAAATCACCAATATATAGGGCAGACCCTCAGTGAAGTATAAGGATGGTACCCACCACCAGGCTCTATTGCTTTCTTTTTTCTTAATCATATCTGCCTGTTGATTCATTTTTTATTCTTTGGGTAGCGCAGCATGTGGTTGTATATGTTTCTTTCTGATCCTGCAATTATCTGAGCGCCCACTACTTTTTCATAGTAGGCAAAAGGACCCACACCCCCGATGATAGCGTAAGCATATCCAAGCTCTTTCAAACTAAACAATGAACGTAGCAGCAAGGCTTTACCTATGCCTTTTCCACGGGCACTTTCAGATACGCCAGTAGGACCGAAAAAACCTCTTGCAGTACAATCAAAGCAGGCAAAGCCTACTAACTCATTTTCCACTGCTCTCTGTGCTACCCACATCCCCACTGGTGCTTTTGAAAAGGCTACCTGTGCCTCACATGACCAGTAGGCACTGAAATGATTGGCTATCCATCTTGATACCTGATCTAGTTCCGGAGCTATGGGCTTCCGGACGATGATTCCCAGCGACTGCAATTTTTCTTCCTCCGAAAAATCCCATTTAATTTGTTCGAGGTTCACGATCATGTCCTGCATCTTGATTGTCTTTAATAGTTTCTGACTATTTTATTTGTGTGATAGTGCTAGTTGATATCTAGTTTGTGCATCACTTACTATGATCTAGTCGGATAATTTCTGCGAAGCTTTCCATTCCAAATCGATCTATTAGAGTGATTCCCATCAAGTGGTTGCCTGCTAATTGTGCAGCATCTATCTCAAATTTATAGAAACCTTCATCCGATAATCTGCCTTTCACTGATATTTTGGATTTGATATTTCGGGGGTCATTAATATTGATCGATCTACTATCTTCGCTACCATATACCATTACATATCGGATCGTTTCCATCTCTTTTGCATCAAGTTTCAGTACGTACACCCCATTATTTTCTCGCCAGTTTAAAATAATCGGTCGCGAAGGTAACTGTGTCGCATAAGGTGCGGCAGGAGGTAGCGAGGGATGAGCATAGGTCACCTTTCTGAGTGATTTCAAATACTTCTCATCTACCTGCATCAATGATTTTGCACTAAAAAATGCATTTCCCTGCACTCGCGACTGTTTGCGTGCATAATCGACCTGTTGAGCAAGTTCCTTCTTTTTATTCCAAGCTTTATCTCGGTCATTTTTGATCTTATAAGGTCCATTACCTACATAAAGATTGGTGTTGCCGGCATGGTTTACCCACCAGTTAATTAGTTTTTTGTGAGATGCTAATTCATAATCTAAGCTCCAGTAAATTTGAGGCAAAAGGTAGTCGATAGTTCCTGCTTCTATCCACTGCAATACATCTGCAAAGAGGTCGTCAAAATTAGTTTGTCCTGCTCTAGAGTCTGATCCTCTAGGGTCGATGTCAAAATTACGCCAAACGCCAAAAGGACTGATACCAAATTGGACGTGAGCTTTCTCGGCTTTACTTTCCTGATGGATTCTTTCAATCAAGCGGTTTACATTCTCTCTTCTCCAATCTGCCCTAGTTTGGTCTTCCGAATGACGATACTGCGAGTAACTTGCTTCATCTCCAAATTCTTCACCCTCTATTCGGTAGGGATAAAAGTAATCATCAAAATGAAGCGCGTCAATATCATAGTTAACTACTATCTCACGGATAATTTTCATGAGGTGATCCTCAACATCCGGAATTCCCGGATCATAGTAGAATTTATTACCATATTGAACCATCCACTCCGGATGGAGGTAATAGTCATGATCTTTGGATAGCTGCGTGGTGTCAAGGTTGAAAGTAGCTCGATAAGGATTCAACCATGCGTGAAATTCCATGCCACGTTCATGACAAGCTTCAATCATCCATTCGAGGATGTTTTCGTGGCCCTCAAGCGACTTCCCTTGTTCGCCGCTTAAATATTTTGACCATGGAGCTAGGTCACTAGGATAAAAAGCATCGCCTACAGCTCGAATTTGAACGATTGCAGCGTTGAAATTTAGGTTTTGATAAAAATCTAGGATTTCAATGAAATCACGCTTCTGTTTTTCTAGTTCATCTTTTGGGTGTTGAGGCCAATCAATATTTAACACTGTGGCCACCCAAAACCCTCTAAATTCTCTCTTTTCGGGAATAGCGTCTTGTTGTTGAAGTACTGAACATCCCGAAACTAGCACAATGAATAGAGCAGTAAAGAAGAATCGTGATGATTTATAATTATTGGTGATGATCATAGGATGAAATTTAGAATAATGGACTAATTATCGGCTCACTACAAATTCGTTATTTAACTAAGCGCTAGATTGTTGTATAGGATGCTTAGGCCTTTTGGTCGATTGAATTCAATTTTTGGTGGTACCGGATCTATTGAGTCTTGGTCATTTATAATAACTGGCAAGACTATAATGAAGCAAGACCTCTGATAGCACTATTTTTTTGTTGTTCCTTTAGTTTACTTTTAATTCGTTGTTTTAAAATGATGAACCTCAATTCCGAATTAAATAATTTGTACAGGTCTTCATACAAATAAAAGGCATAATTTTTTTGTTTTTAAGGTGGATTGAATAGTAAAATCGACCGGAAACCTTTCCGGCCGATTTTAACAAATCAATCACACAACAAACACAAACACAAACTTCAATTTCTATTTCTGGGCTTTTATACTTTTTTGAGTTTTAAGCCATTATTTGTTTTAATTCTGAACTTTTTAAGATTGTTTTTTTGATTTCTACCTTATCAAAATGGTATCTAACAAATCCTTCAATCGCCTCATACTCTGGTAAGCCTAATTCATTATATCTTCTGGCAGTATCAGTATTTCTATCTTCTGCTCGTTTCCAGAATTCTCTATCATCATTTCCAGGAAACATTGCTCGGTCTTTTTGAGATTGATGTTTGAAAATTGCATGTATTTTTCGTTTCATATCTTTAGGACCAATCGGTACTGCCATTTCCATGTCAGCGATATCCCATTCTTGCCAAGCACCTCTATAGAGCCATACCCAGCAATCATTCAACCAATCTTCATTTTGTTCTTTCAGGTGCTGTAATGACTCATAAATTATCTGCAGACATACTCTATGAGTTCCGTGTGGGTCAGAAAGATCACCTGCAGCATAAATTTGATGAGGCTTGATTTTATTGAGTAAATCACTGGTGATTTGTATGTCTTTTAGAGTAGGGGGGTCCTTTTTTACTTTTCCAGTTTCATAAAAGGGTAGGTTCATAAAGTGGGCATTCTCTTCTTTAATCCCACAATATCGACAAGCTGCTAATGCCTCCCCTTTTCGAATTAAGCCTTTGAATTTTTGTATTTCATCGGAATCAACCTGCCCTGGTGACTTTGATTGAATAAAAGATCTAACTTCTTTGAGTAATTTTTCAATACTCTCTCCTGCTTTTTTCTCTTTGACAGCATCTCTAGCAAAGTCTAAAAAGCGTATCACCTCATCATCAAAGACAGCAATATTGCCACTTGTTTGATAAGCAACATGTACTTCATGACCTTGATCTTGAAGGCGTAAAAGTGTACCGCCCATAGATATTACATCATCGTCGGGATGAGGACTGAAAATAAGTATCCGCTTGGGGAATGGTTCTGCGCGTTCCGGCCTTCCTGTGTCATCAACACTAGGTTTTCCCCCAGGCCATCCTGTGATCGTTGCTTGAAGCTGATTAAAAACTTTTAAATTGATTTCTTCAGCTGAACCGTATTCTGCAATGAGGCCACTCATGCCATATTCACTGTAGTCTTCGTTGGTTATTTTTAAAACCGCCTTATTGACCTTCTCAGAAAGCCAAATGACGGCAGACTTTATCAATTGTGCATTCCATTCACATTCACCCACCAGCCATGGCATCTTAATTCTTGTGAGTTCCGAGGCAGCTGCTTTGTCAATTATAAACTCGCATTTGGGGTGGTCTTGTAGAAAAGTAGCCGGTACTGATTCAGTTTTCTTTCCTTCGACTGTTTCTCTAATGATTTTAGCCTTTCCCTCACCCCAACCCATTAAGAATATTCTTCGAGCATTGAGTATTGTGCCTACACCCATAGTAATGGCTCGGTCAGGTACATTCTCCTCTCCAAAAAAGTCGCCAGCAGCATCTAAACGTGTTCTTTTGTCAAGTCTAATCAGCCTGGTAGCACTCTTTTTTGTAGATCCAGGCTCATTAAAACCAATATGACCTGTACGACCTATACCCAATAATTGAATATCTATTCCGCCAAATGATATAATTTTTTGTTCGTAGGCAGCTGTATAATCTTTAATATCTTCTTGTTTGAGTTCACCATTGGGGATATGTATGTGATCCTGACGAATATCTACATGATCAAATAAATGCTCATGCATAAATCGAACATAGCTTTGTAGTGAATCCCGTTTCATCGGGTAATATTCATCTAAATTGAAGGTCACTACATTTTGAAAACTCAAGCCTTCATTCTTGTGAAACTGAACCAAGTACTCATATATTTTTGTGGGTGAAGATCCGGTCGCTAAACCAAGAACTGCATATTCACCTTTTGCAGTTTTGTCTTTGATTAATTGTGCGATCTCTTTTGCCACATAATAAGAGCCTGATTCTGAATCCTCATAGATGAGTGTGTTGATTTTCTCAAATTTTTTTGATTGCGGGTCGTATATCATGATTGCCTAGATTAAAAATTCTATTGACAATACTAAAGATAATTTCCTAAAATAGCAATCTTTTGCGGCTTTTTTTCTGTATTTTTGCTGTAAATTGCAGCTTAGGTAAATGTTTGTCATATTTTATGCCTAAGATGAATTTGATTTTAAACTAGTCCTTACAAAACCAGTAGATTTTTTGACTATTTAAAGATTACCTATGGTTCTCTTTAAAGTTATCTCTTTATTTTAGGATATTTATTGCGAAGAGAATTGTTTTTTGCAGTTTTTTGCATTATTTTGCGGTAATATATATTTTATAGATATACCACGACTAAATTCAGATGCTTAAAGAGGAGAGACAGTTATACATCATGGACCGAGTGCAGATTCACAATAGAGTATTGTTGAGTGATTTGTCTGAGGCCTTGAACGTATCGATTGATACTGTAAGAAGAGATGTCAATGAACTTTCTTCATTGAAAAAACTTAAAAAAGTGCATGGTGGTGCTATTTCCAACGACTTTAATTCTTATAATCCATTAGCAACCACTGTATTTAAGCAAGATAAAAAACGATTGATTGCTAGAAAGGCCATCGGTTTGCTCAAAAACGGTAATGTGGTCCTGATAAGTGGTGGGACTACCAATCAGGAGTTGGTAAAGTTAATCCCTCATCATCTTCATCTTACTGTTTTTACTCCCAGTCCTATAATTGCAATGCTTTTAATGGAGCATGATAATATAGAAATTATTTTATTGGGTGGTAAATTATCTAAAGCTGCTAAAATTGCAGCTGGAGGGCAATGTATCACCACCCTTAATGAAATCAGGGTAGACTTTTCATTCATCGGGTCTGGTCATATTCACCCCGAAGCTGGATTGACAGAATTAGATTGGGAAATTATTCAAGTTAAAAAAAGCATGATACAAGCTGCTAAACATACAGTTGTTTTAAGTATTTCAGATAAAATTAATAGCGTACAAAGATATAAAACGTGTGATATTAGCCGAATAAAAACAATCATTACCGAACTTGAGCCGGATAATGAAATTTTATTGCCTTTTCAAGAGGCGGGAATAAATGTATTGTGATACAGCTTGTATTGTGATACAGCTTGGTTTAACCTTAAAGTTAAAGCAGAGGAAGTTTTTTAATTTCAATTTTGATACCAGACCGATGAGATCCATGATACTCATCTCATGAAAAATAAAAGAATGAATAAGAAAATTACCGAAAGTCCTTCTCTCTATGCCTCTTTAGAGCAGAAATCAGCAGCTGAAATTCTTAGCGAGATCAACAGGGAAGACGCCAAAATTGCTGCCGCAGTAGAAGCTTGTATCCCTGCTATCAGTGCATTTATCGAAGAATTGGTGCCTCTTTTTGAAAAAGGAGGGCGCCTGTTTTATATCGGTGCCGGCACAAGCGGCAGATTGGGGATATTAGATGCCTCTGAAATACCACCTACCTATGGTATGGCTCACGATAGAGTGATTGGCATCATCGCTGGTGGTGATTCAGCAATTCGAAAAGCAGTAGAATTTGCCGAAGACGATGAGGATCAAGCTTGGGAAGATCTTAAAGCTTTTAATATTAATTCCGGCGATGTTTTAGTCGGTATCACGGCATCAGGTACTACTCCCTATGTATTAGGGGGTATCAAGATGGCTAGAAAACAGGGGCTTCTTACTGCCGGTATCAGTAATAATCCTAATAGCCCGCTTTCAAAAATAGCACACCATGCCATCGAGGCCATTGTTGGTCCTGAATATGTGACTGGAAGTACCCGTATGAAGGCAGGAACCGCTCAGAAGCTCATTCTTAATATGATTTCTACCGCTTTAATGGTTAGAATAGGGAAAGTAAAAGGCAATAAAATGGTCAATATGCAGCTTTCGAATAACAAACTCATTGATAGGGGTGCACGAATGTTGACAGACGAGCTGGAGGTGAGCTACGAAGAAGCGCTGAAATTGATGGACACCCATGGTTCAGTGGCCAAAGTCATTGCTGCTGTAAAAGCAAAGGGATCATGAGCCGTGAGCGGTGAATCGTACTCGGTAAAGATAAATTTGTAAAGGGTCAATCGATCTTCATATAGTGGTTATTTAATTGTAATTCAAAACCATTCCATTATCATGCATAATTTCCAAAATGCCTGCAAAACCGTGAAAAGTAAATATTCTGACAGTAGAGCAAGTCGTATCCACATCCCACGAAAATAAAAAACAGGATTGAATTTTTCTTCTGTCATTTCCGCATAATTCCTGTTAATTTTGTTTCGTATCAAAGCTGCCCAGCATGCCCATCAGTGATAGATCTATACAAGAGGTTAAAAGTCGCATCTTAATTGAAGATGTGGTGGAAGATTATGTGCCTTTGAAGAAAAAAGGACAGAATCTTTGGGCTTGCTGTCCTTTTCATGATGAAAAGTCACCGAGTTTTTCTGTATCGCCAGCTAAGGGAATCTATAAATGCTTCGGTTGTGGTGCTGCGGGGGATGCGATTAATTTTGTGATGGAGCTGGAAGGGGCTACCTACCTAGAGGCCATTAAGCAATTGGCACAGAAGTATGGGGTTGAGATAGAGGAGACCGAGCCCGATGAAAAGTGGCAAGAGGCGCAGAGTGAGAAGGAAAGTGTTCATATTGTACTGAATTACGCCAACGAGTATTTTCAGAAAAACCTTTGGGAAAGCGACGAAGGCAAGCGCATCGGCTTGAGCTACTTTAAGGAAAGAGGCTTTTCTAAGGAAACCATTAAGGCATTTGAGCTGGGCTATACCCTCGATAAATGGGATGGGCTTTTACAATCTGCACTGGATAAAGGCTACCAACAAGCCATTCTTTCAAAGGCGGGCTTAATACTCGAAAAAGAGGAAGAAAATAAGGCGTATGACCGCTTTCGGGGTCGGGTGATGTTTCCCATTCATAATTTGGCAGGAAAGGCAATTGCATTTGGTGCGCGGATACTGACCAACGATAAGAAGCAACCGAAATACATCAACTCCCCTGAAACCCTCGTCTATCACAAGAGTGATGTGCTTTATGGCATCTCTCAGGCAAAGGATGAGATCAGAAAACAAGATAACTGCTATTTAGTCGAAGGTTACACCGACGTGATCAGCCTGTATCAGGCAGGTGTTAAAAATGTAGTAGCCTCATCGGGAACCTCATTGACGGAGGGGCAGGTTCGACTGATCAAGCGATTCTCTTCCAATGTCACTCTTCTCTATGATGGGGATGCTGCAGGAATTAAGGCTGCCCTTCGTGGTATGGACATCATCTTGAGAGAGGGTATGAATGTGAAGATCGTCACCTTCCCCGATGGTGAAGATCCTGATAGCTACAGTCGTAAACTGGGGGGCACTGATTTCAAACGGTATGTTTCCAATGAAACCAAAGACCTGATTAGCTTTGTAGCTGATCTATATGCCGAAAGTGCTGCAAAAGACCCCAATCAGCGGGCAGAAGCCATCCGCGAGGTGGTAGAAACCATTTCACACATCCCCGATCCGCTAACTCAAGAGGTTTACTTAGAAACCGCCGCCGCTCGCATGAGCATCGATTTAGGTGCCTTGCAAAAGAGTTTGCGTGGGATGCTGGCAGAACAGAAACAACGTGAAAATAAACGCAAGCCCGAAGCTGCCGAAGCTCCTACTGCCAAAGCCACCGAGAAGATCCTTGAATTTGAAGAAGTAGGCCTCGCTGAATCCATTCGCATATCCGAAAGAATGGTGATTCGAGTGCTTTTGCTTTATGCTGACGAGAGCCTTGCCGATGAAATGGATGTGTTGGATTACCTCTTGGAGGAGCTCGAGGAGGTCAGCTTTTCTGACCCTGTTTATAAAAATATCTATCAAACCATTTGTACCTTTCACGAGCAAGGTTTACTTATCGATAGTGACTATTTTCTTAAGCACGGCAAACCTGCAGAAACTAAGGTGGTGGCCGATTTGATTTCCGAGCAACATGCAGTGAGTGAAAGCTGGGATAAACTGCATGGTATATACATACCCGGTGAAAGAGACCTCTTGCACAAAGCCATGTATCTCGATGTCGTGCGCTTCAAGTGGCGGATCATCAGAAAGATGGTGCATGAAAACATGGAAAAAATCAAAACAATTGAGCCCGAGAACGAGCGCGAATTGATGGATAAACTGGCAATGCATCAAGAAATGAAACAAGTAGAAAAGAAACTAGCCAAGATTTTAGGGATTGTTATTGCGTAATTAAAAAGATAAGTTGTTGTTATATCCTGATTTTTATATAGTTTTGAAAGCTGTATTGATTAATCACAATATCTTTTCGAATGCGTTATCTATTTATTACGTTTTTTGTTTTTCTAGGTCATTTTATACAAGCACAAAATAATTATTTTTTTAAGTTGGGTGGTACATTTAGTCCTTCGGGCATATATATGACGTCATGGAATAATGATTTGGATGTTGATCATATGATTTCTACTCAATATGCTACTGGTTTAGAGTTTTTCATCATCAAGGATAAATTTTCGATACAGACCGAGCTTCAATTGACTAATTGGGGCTTTAATGTTGATGCTACAAGAGATGAAGGAAGGGTAAGGATGCGAGAAACTATCGTACAACTTCCACTTCTTGCTAAATACCATATTAAAAACGAAAAATGGGGGTTTAATGTAGGAGCGGGTGCAGCTTATGGACTTCCGCTATTTAGAAGAACAGTTTTTACCCCTGCCTCAGGTTCTGGAAACGCTCGAGATGCATCTACAATGCATCAATTAGACTATCCTGAACATATGTGGTCGATACTAATCAATTTAGGGGGTGGCTATGAGCTTGGAAAAGGTGAGCTCTTTTCAGAGCTTCAATATCAACATCAGTTGAATCCAGAGAGGAACTTTGCCCATCAATATTCAGCTAGAAGAGCTTATGTTTTAAGTGTAGGTTATCGTTTTTACTTTGGTAAATTGTAAGCTTTCTAGCGGGTATAGCTGCATCTTAATCCGCTGACATAAAAATTCCCCCGACTTATTAAATCAGCGTCTCGAAAAAAACTGGATGGGTGTATTTTGAAAATAAAGATGCTATTTTTTAATAGCTTTCAACCAAAAAAGGGAAGACTTTTCAGGACAGTATCTTCTTAATTGAAATTAAGGGATTTTACAGTATGTACCACTGTTTATCGGATTCAGAACAAATAATTCATGATATCTGCCTAATAGCCGATAATATTTAATATCGGCTTTAAACACGATAAATTTGGATGTATATATAAAAAATAATATCTTTAGGTTAAGTCCATTGATCTATGATAGCAGTTTTAACAGGTGATATTATCAATTCCCAAAAAGTAAATCCTTCAGAATGGATGAAGGTGCTTAAAAATGTCCTGAGGCACTACGGTAAGGAACCTAAGCAATGGGAAATATATCGAGGCGACAGCTTTCAATTAAAAGTAGATTTGGAAGATGCATTAACCGCAGCTATCCATATTAAGGCGTATATCAAGCAAATCAAACCCTTGGATGTACGTGTAGGAATTGGTTTGGGTGATATCAACTATGACTCCCACCGCATCACAGAGTCAAATGGGGCAGCCTTTGTGCGTTCCGGTGAGATTTTTGAATCAATGGGGAAGCAGACTTTAGGCATCAAATCAGGACAAGAGACCTTTGATGATAAATTCAATCACTTCTTGGCTTTGATTACATTTATCATGAACAACTGGACACCGGTTTCAGCTGAGGCCATGAAAATAGCGATTGAGCATCCCGATAAAACCCAGAAAGAGATGGCTGCTATAGTTAACAAATCGCAAAGCAACCTTAGTGAAATATTCAGCAGAGCGGGTCGTGATGAGATCATGAAAACCATAGCGTATTATAAAAAGAACTTGAAATTATCTGAGAATGATGCTTGAATTATTTTTAAAATTGATTTTGGCGCATATTATTGGTGATTTTGTTTTTCAACCCGACCATTGGGTTAAGCATAAGAATTAGCATTCTTTTCGATCTCAGTACTTGTATTGGCACTTGGTGGTACATGCCTTAGCTTTATTAGTGTTATTGGGTTTTGATACAGACTATTGGCTCATCTATCCGGTGATTATCATCTCTCATTTTTTGATTGACTGCTTGAAAATAGCACTGCAAGAAAAGGTGAATAGCACCTTGCTTTTTTATCTAGACCAAGCTGCGCATTTGTTGGTTATAGCTTTGGTAGTTGATGCTTACCACCCTTATGCTATAGAATTAGAAACATTTTTAAGTAATAGCGTTTTAATTTTAATCATCGCCATTTTCTTGGTTACCTATGTGTCAGCAATAATCATGAAGCAACTTATGCAGAAATGGCAGCTAGAGGACGACAAAGAGCAGGATTCCTTAAAAGATGCAGGAAAATATATAGGGATGCTGGACCGAAGCTTTGTGTTTATCTTCATTCTGTTGGCTCAATGGCAAGCCATCGGTTTTCTGATTGCAGCAAAGTCAGTCTTTCGATTTGGCGATTTATCTCGAGCAAAAGACCGCAAACTAACAGAGTATATTTTGATTGTAAGCTTATTTAGCTTTGGTATCGCTATTCTGGTGGGGCTAGGTTATCAGTGGGTAGGGAGAATTTTTTGGGCTAAATAGCGCTTGCTTAAAAAGTCCCCCGACTTATTAAGTCAGCGTATCGAAAAAAACTGGATGGGTGTATTTTGAAAATAAAGATGCTATTTTTTTAATAGCTTTCAACCAAAAAAGGGAAGACTTTTCTCAATCTTCCCTTCTTTAATCGAAATTAAATCCTGTGTTTAAACTACCACATTCACAATTTTGCCCGGCACTACAATCATCTTCTTAGGACTTTTACCATCCAACCATTTTTGTACTTGTTCTGCTTCTAATACCTGCTTCTCAATCTCTTCTTTTGGCATATCCAAGGAAAACTCCATCTTGTGACGCATCTTTCCATTGATGGAAATTGGGTAGGTATGAACCGCCTCTACCACATATTTTTCTTCCCACTGCGGATAAATCGCTTGACTCACACTTGCTTGATGACCTAGCTTTCTCCACAGCTCTTCCGCTAAATGGGGTGCATAAGGTGAAAGTGCGATTATAAGTGGCTCCATAATCGCTCGTTTGTGCGACTTGAGCTTACCTAAGTCATTCACACAGATCATAAAGGTACTCACTGCCGTGTTGAAGGACAGTCGCTCGGTATCTTCTTCAATCTTTTTTAGCGTTTTATGCAATACCTTCAGCTCTGCCTCGCTTGCTTGGTCCTCCTGCAAGATCCACTCATTGGCATCATTGTGGAAGATGGACCAAAACTTGCGGATAAACTTAAATACCCCATCGATACCATTGGTATTCCAAGGTTTCGATTGCTCTAAAGGCCCTAGGAACATTTCGTAAAGTCTCAAGGTGTCTGCACCATATTGGTCAATGATGTCGTCAGGGTTAACTACGTTATACTTTGACTTCGACATCTTCTCTACTTCTGAACCGCAGATGTACTGTCCATTTTCGAGTTCAAAGCTTGCGTCTTTGTATTCAGAGCGCCAATTTTTGAAACCTTCAATATCTAAAACGTCATTCCTCACCAAGCTTACGTCTACATGCAGCTGCTGCATGCCCGCTTTTTTCAAGCCTTTGCTGTAGAAGGTGTTTGTTTTAGGATCGCGATATACAAAGGCAGAGGTGCCTTGTATCATCCCCTGATTTACAAGTTTTTGGAAAGGTTCATCGACCTTCAAGAAGCCTCTATCAAATAAAAACTTCGTCCAAAATCTCGAATATAGTAAGTGACCCGTGGCATGCTCACTACCGCCTATGTACAAGTCTACATTTTTCCAGTAGGCTTGCTTATCTGTACCTACAAAGGCAGTCTCATTTTTAGGGTCCATATATCGGAAAAGGTACCAGCTAGAACCCGCCCAGCCCGGCATGGTACTTTTTTCAAGCTCATAGCCTTCAGAAGTTTTCCAATTACTAGCACGTGCCAACGGTGGCTCACCATCCTCTGTTGGTAGGTATTTATCTACTTCGGGGAGCTCTAATGGGAGTTCTTGGGTTGGCAATAGGGTAGGGATGCCATCTTTAAAAAATACCGGCACTGGCTCGCCCCAGTAGCGCTGTCTGCTGAAGATTGCATCTCGCAAGCGGTAGTTGATCTTGGCTTGACCGATGCCTTTTTCTTCCATATAGGCAATGGCCTTATCCATGGCCTCTTGCATCTTCATCCCACTTAAAAAACCACTATTGATAATCAAGCCATCTCTGCCGGGGAAAGATTCCTCTTTCACATCGGGCCCTTCTATAACCTGTTTGATGTAATGAAACTCATCTTTACCCTCTTTCAAGGCAATGTAACGCGCAAAGCGATGATCGCGATCATCATGACCCGGTACGGCCATTACGGCACCGGTACCATAACCTGCCAGTACATAGTCCGCCACAAAAATCGGTATCTGCTCCTCAGTGAAAGGGTTGATGGCATAAGCGCCAGTGAACTCACCGCTCACCGTCTTCACATCAGCCATACGATCACGCTCCGAGCGAGCCTTCGACTGCTCCACATACTGACTCACCACCTCTTTTTGATCAGGCGTGGTGATCATATCTACCCAGTCGCTTTCGGGAGCTACCGCCATATAGGTCACCCCATAGATGGTGTCGATGCGTGTGGTGAAAACTCGCATTTTTGCATCATGACCTACGATATCAAAATCTAATTCTGCACCACGAGACTTGCCAATCCAGTTGCGCTGAATCTCTTTAATTGGCTCCGGCCAATCGATGTTCTCGAGGCCGTTGAGCATTCGTTCGGCATAGGCGGTGATGCGCATGCTCCACTGCATCATCTTTTTGCGCTCCACAGGGTGGCCGCCGCGCTCCGAGTAGCCGTCTTTCACCTCGTCATTAGAAAGCACTGTACCCAGTGCAGGACACCAATTTACTACTGCCTCATTCAAAAAGGTCAGACGATATTTCAGTAAGATGTCAGACTGTTCTTTTTCTGTGAAACCTGCCCAATCAGATGCAGTAAAGGTGGGGGTATCTTCATCACAAGCAGCATCGATCTTTGCATTACCATCGGCTTCGAAGGCGGCTACCAATTCGCTGATAAGCATTGCTTTGTCGGCTTTTTTATCATAATAGCTTTCAAAAAGCTGCTGAAAAATCCATTGTGTCCATCGGTAGTAGTCGGGTTCGCAGGTACGCACTTCCCGATCCCAGTCGTAGGCGAAGCCCATGTTTTTGAGTTGCTCCTTGTAGCGTGTGATGTTCTCTTCGGTGGTGATGGCAGGGTGCTGTCCTGTTTGTATTGCATACTGCTCAGCGGGAAGACCGAAGGCATCAAATCCCATCGGATGCAAAACATTATATCCTTTGATTCTTTTATATCGCGCCATGATGTCCGAGCCAATATAGCCCAGCGGATGGCCCACATGCAAACCCGCCCCAGAAGGGTAGGGGAACATATCCAACACATAAAATTTCTCTTTCTCTCCGCCCTCGTCAGCTCGGAAGCTTTTATTTTCTTCCCAATATTGCTGCCATTTCTGCTCGGTTTCTCTGAAATTATATTCTGCCATCTTGATCGTTTTGCTTGGTGATGCGATTTTATTTAACAAAGCGCAAAAATAAGGGAAATCAATGATTTTTCATGTTTTACTCTCTTTTTGTTTTGCGAGGGATGATGGCTCAAGCTCATATCTTGAAACTAATTATTATTTCATGAATTCATTGGTCAGCAACATTTTATGGTAAAATTATGCTGAGTAGCACACATCATGCTTTTCTCCTTCAAAAAAATCTTAGTTCACGTGGTTTATACTGGAATTTTGCATTTAAGCGAATTTCCACGTGGCTTCTTAAATATAGTTGGTTGCAAATTTATAAGAAATATCAATGGAGAGTGATGAACCGATGTTGGTTGAAGTTTCTCTCTTATTATTAGAAATGCAATTTATAGAATTAATTTTACGGGCTTTGAGAGATTTCAGCAGCATTGTGCTAATTACTCGGAAGAGCATTTAATCATCTTTAAAATGCGTGGGTAGATTTTTAATTTAGGTCAAATTCAACTATAAAGCTTTTGGTTTAAATGCCTTGTACTAAAAATTTATCAACACCAATTATTCTTTTGTGGTGTTGTCAATTACGTGTTTTGCATTCGATTTCCGCCGGTTTTTTGTATTAATAGCTTAAAATTTTACCTTTATCCATAACTTTTTCTGTTTTTTTCGTTAAATTAGCTTAAAATATGAACCGTATATCTAAAAACTAAATAAAAATTACATGGGAACAGTAAGAATTCGAGCGATAGAAGCAGCAACCACTAGGCCTGAAGTATTGGCAAATCCTCCATCTACCAAGCTAAGTGACTTTTATTGTAAAAATGTATTCAATTTAGAGGCAATGGAAGCCTCGGTATCTCCTGTTGTTTATAAAGAATTACAATCTGCCATAAGAAAAGGTACAGGCATTGAAGCTCACGTTGCTGATGCGGTAGCTGCGGCTATGAAAAGCTGGGCCATGGGTAGAGGAGTTACACATTACACTCACTGGTTTCAACCCTTGACTGGTGCTACTGCGGAAAAGCATGACGCCTTCTTTACTGTTTCTCCTGATGGAAAAGCACTAGAAAGTTTTAAAGGGTCTTCATTAGTACAGCAAGAACCAGACGCATCCTCATTCCCCTCTGGAGGTCTTAGAAATACATTTGAGGCAAGAGGCTATACAGCGTGGGATCCTTCTTCCCCAGCCTTTATCATTGAAAGAGGCGGTACTAAGACCCTTTGTATCCCAACCGTTTTCGTTTCCTATACAGGTGAGGCACTCGACTATAAAGCGCCATTATTGAAGTCGCTGCACGCTCTAGAGAAAGCAGCACTGCCTGTGGTACAAGAATATTTTGACCGCAACGTATCAAAAATCACTGCAACCCTAGGGGTGGAGCAAGAATATTTCTTGATTGATAAGGCCTTTTTCTATGCGCGTCCTGACTTGATCACTTGTGGACGTACTGTCTTAGGACACTCTCCATCTAAGGGTCAGCAATTGGATGATCACTATTTTGGTAGTATTCCATCTCGTGTACATGCCTTCATGTATGATTTCGAAACTGAAGCATTGAAGCTGGGTATTCCAATTACCACACGCCATAATGAGGTTGCACCTTCTCAATTTGAGTGTGCTCCTGTATTCCAAGAGGTAAACCTTGCAGTCGATAAAAATCAGTTGCTCATGGACATTATGCAAAAGGTAGCTGAGCGCCATAATTTTAAGGTTCTGATGCACGAAAAGCCATTTGCAGGAGTGAACGGTAGTGGTAAGCACAATAATTGGTCCTTAGGTACTGATACAGGAAAGAACTTACTTTCTCCTTCCACAAAGGCAAAGGAAAATCTGCAATTTTTAACTTTCTTTGTTAACACTATTGCAGCGGTGCATAAAAATGCCGATCTATTAAGAGCATCTATTGCTTCTATCGGTAATGATCATAGATTGGGAGCTAATGAAGCACCTCCAGCGATTATGTCCGTTTTCATTGGGTCTCAGTTGACAGAGGTATTAGACGAACTTGAGGCTTCTTCTACTATCAAAGTAGAAAAAGGTGATAATATGTACATCAAATTGGGAATCAATAAGATACCGCCAATTTTGAAAGATAATACTGATAGAAACCGTACTTCACCATTTGCTTTTACGGGTAATAAGTTTGAGTTCCGTGCGGTAGGCTCTAGTGCTAACTCATCCTCACCAATGGTAGCCTTAAATACCGCTATGGCCAGCCAGTTGGTCAGCTTTAAAAAGGCTGTGGACGCATTAGTTGCTGATGGAGAGAAAAAAGAAGTAGCTATTATAAAAGTATTGCGTGACTTAATCATTGAGTCGAAAGCGATTCGCTTTGAGAAGGATGGATACTCTGACGAGTGGGTAAAAGAGGCTGAGAAGAGAGGTCTTAACAATGTGAAGACTACGGACGAAGCCTTAGACTTCTACTTGACTGATCAGGCAATTAAATTGTTTACTGACAACAAAGTGTTTACTGAAGCTGAGTTGAGGGCACGCCATGAGATTAGTCTAGAGCATTATACTATGGGGCTTCAGATCGAATCAAGGGTGCTTGGAGATATGGCTGTGAATCAAATTATTCCTGCAGCAATGCGTTATCAGCGAGAGTTGATTGCTAACCTGAAGGGATTGAAAGATCTTGGCCTTGATAGTGATACTGATGGGTTAAGACAGTCGATAGAAGCAATCACCAAGCATGTGAATACGATTAAGCTTGAGGTAGAGGCAATGATTGAAGCACGTAAGGCTGCAAATAAGCTAGAGAGTGCTTCAGATATGGCGAAAGCTTATACTCGTACAGTGAAGTCTAAATTCGATACGATCCGATATCATGTAGATAAATTAGAATTGCTGGTGGATGATGAGCAATGGCCATTACCTAAATATCGCGAGATGTTATTCATGAGATAAAAATAAGTTACCGCATAAAAATTACAGATATTGTTTGTTGTTGTTGGAAAAGAGGTCGGATTAAATTCGACCTTTTTTTCTGTCGTTTTATGCTTAAACGCTGAGGTACAGATAAAGCTTTGGCCATTATTGAGGGACTATATTTTTAGCAGGAACATAGAAGGTCTTTCTTGATGGCACCGAGGGAGTGTTTAGAAAAACAATATTTATGAGGGTTTCTCACAGAATCCAGCTAGAATGATCCCGTATTAACTTTATGAAAAAAAGGCTCCCTTATTAGAGAGCCTTTATTTATTTGTATGGTAACCAAATTTCTTCCAAGTCATCGCCATCGGTGGCGGTGCCTTTATGATGCCATTCTTTTGGTGTCCATTTGATATCGAAGCTTAGGCTGCGACCTACTTCATTTTCTCTTTTTGAGAAAAACTCGATGTTTTCAGTGTATCGATCATCCTTTCTTCCCCAAGTTCCACCGCTGGATCCCCAAAACTCACCTGTTTTGCTGTTGAGTGCAAGAATTTGATATCGGGAGTCAGTAAGTATCTTTAAGGTTTTGCGTGGTGCATATTCCACTGTAAACCACTCATTATCTTCAGTCACTCGCTTGTGTATGCGGTAACATTGCGCCATTTCGTGGGCTGCACCATCAATTTTTCTCCATTTTTCTACTACTCTATCGCCACTAGATTTTAGAGTGAGGGTCATCACATCCGCATTTCTCTCTAAGCTATATTGGTAACTCTGACCAGTAGTTCTATGATTTTCTGAGTGGATTTCATAGTTTTCGATATAGTTTCTTCGCTTCAGTTGATAAGTGCCACCACCAGCTTTGATGAATTCATCATCTTCTCGAAATGCAGCAAAGGTAAAGTAACCCTTACTGTACATTCGAATCATCTTGTAGTCTACGGGCTCACCATCTCTTTCTATTAATTCCCATGCACCTTCCAAGCCACTTTCTTTTGCTTTGCCTTCTTGCGTAAAAAATAGTGCAATCGTGATACAGAATACCGAGAAAATCAGCGGCATATTTTTCATAAATTTTGGTGTTTTCGTTAAGCTATTGTCTATCTAATATACAGTGTCTTATCCAATATTAGTATAAACCTCTTGCACATCATCATCATCCTCTATTTTATTGAGAAGTTTCTCAATTTCCTCCATTTGCTCGGGGGTAAAAGAAACAGGCGATGTTGGGAAACGTTGCAAGCCTGCGTTTTTAAGTTCAATTTTTTTCTCCTCTAAAGCTTCATTAAGACTACCAAAGTTGGTGTAATCACCATAAACGTATACGATACCATTGCTTTCCTCTATTTCTTCTAGTCCTGCATCGATGAGCTCTAGCTCCATCTCTTCAAGATTCATCCCTTCGTA
The DNA here is from genome assembly GCA_020832375.1 of Cyclobacteriaceae bacterium. Taxonomy (GTDB): domain Bacteria; phylum Bacteroidota; class Bacteroidia; order Cytophagales; family Cyclobacteriaceae; genus JAFIEW01. The sequence continues at coordinate 24,319 of JAFIEW010000009.1, read as the reverse complement.
AGGCTCAAATTCGAATACAGCTTTTCTATCAAACATAAATTCCAATGATCCATTAGGAACTAATGATCCGCCGGATTTATTGAAATAGGACTTCACATTCGCAACAGTACGATTTACATTGTCAGTAGCGCACTCAATAAAAACCAATACCCCATGAGGCCCTTTTCCTTCATAGTTGATTTCTAGGTAGTCGTCGGCATCCTTTCCTTCTGCACGCTTAATTGCTGCATCAATATTGTCTTTAGGCATATTTTGTGCCTTCGCATTTTGGATGGCGGTCCGCAGCTTAGCATTCATTTCGGGATCTGTTCCTCCTTCTTTAGCTGCCACGGTAATTGCACGACCTAATTTGGGAAATATACGCGACATTTTTCCCCATCTTTTTTCTTTTGCAGCACGACGATATTCAAATGCTCTTCCCATTGTTTCGTATTTTATTAGTTGCGTTGTGATTTTTCTTTAAGACTGACAAAAATAATTAGGTTTGTTGGATTTTCTAAAAGTATCTTAGCTAATCGTTCATTAAAAGACGATTAAAAAGTTTATAACTTCCATTTATATTTATAAGATCGGCTTTTCACGTATTTTGCTCTTGAATATCGAAATAGTATTCATTTAAGTTTACTTCCCACATGATGATTGATTTTAAAAAACAATGTCTTGCAAGCGCAGGGCAGCTCGTACAGGATAAGATAGTAGCTTATCAAAATGATTTACAGCAACTCAATGCCGATAAGGCCTCTGACACCAAGTCTAGCGCTGGTGATAAGTACGAAACCGGCCGTGCAATGATACAACAAGAACTTGACAAAATTGAAGCTCGATTGCTTGAGCAACGCCAGTTTTTAGCGCAAATCACCCAATTGATCCAACAGCAAAACCCTCATCAACAGGTGAGCAATGGAACCTTAATAAAAACCAATAAGGGATATTTCTTGTTTTCTTGCCCTTTGGGTCAAATCAAGGTAGGGGACAAGAATGTTTTTTTTGCCTCTATTGCGAGTCCTCTGGGGCAGGCAGCAAGGCAAAAAAAAGTCGCCGATGATTTCTTGGTCAATAGCAATTCTTTTCAAATCCTAGAACTTGCCTAGTTTCATTTTTGCGTGGGATGAGAATAGTAATTGTTTTTTTCTCATTATAGGCATAGCTGGCGCATCAAGCCTAATTGCTTGAGGTTTTATTCAAACTTTTTCCTTTTTGAATGAAGATGATTGTTTACGGTATGGTTTTCCTGTATAAAAATGAATCTGAAATCGATAATCAGTCAATTCAATCCACAGCAACTAGCTCCCCTTCTTCAGGGACTTGTATGCCGTCCTCATCCCACGCTAAAATGGCTTCTTCTAAATACTTCATGGCGCTTGCGCTTTGCTTAAGCACATTTGAAAGACTACTTGTTGGGATCATTTCTTTTCGTGATTTCTTAGCCAGTTGGTGGATTTGATCCATTTGCTGGTGGAAGTAAGCCTGATCGAAAGCGATGGATATTTCTCCTTCTTTTTCTTTTGAAATAAGGTGATCACCGACATTTAACAGCCTTTGATTGATGTGTTCTCCCAGCTTTTTAAGCCAAATTTTGGCGTCTTCATCTTCTGAGCTTCTAATAGACTCTAGGTTATGAACAATATCCTTGATGTCTTTCGCACAATAAGATATGAGTTGCATTACTCTTACCAAATGTTCTAGTTTATCAGCCTCTATTTTGCTTAAAGGCATTTCTAGGAGGTTTTGCTGGAAGAGAATGATCTCATCATGCAGCTCTTTTACCAACACATACCTACGAAGGGGATTTTTCTCTTCTTTGAGAATTTTCTGCCATGGGCTTACTTTTGACTTTTTGTCACTGACCTTCACTCGAAAGTTTTTGCGATAAAAGAAAACGGTCTCAAGGAAGGCTCTATTCACTTCTTTCTCGAGCGCATCAATGGCGATAGAAGGTATTTTAGTGTCTACATTTTTCAAGTAAAGAGTTACACCTTCCGCTTCAGAAGACTTGTATCTGGCCGATAGAAACCGTTCCATCTGAGACATGAAGGGTAAAAAGATGACAATACCTATTAGTCGGGTGAAGGTATTAAAAAGAACTAAGTCTAGCAGTGGGTCGTCGAAAGGAAACAAAGTGGTGGTCAGGGATAGGGTAGGTTCGATCAACCAAAACATAAAGACCCCTGTAACTGCATTGAAGATGAAATAACCTGTAGCTAGCCTTTTTTTATCTGATACACCCCCTAGAGCACCGATAGCGACAGTTATGGTGGTGCCAATCGTAGCACCTAATACGACCGCTGATGCTTGAGTTAGGTCTAGCACTTCCGCATTCATGGCACTTAATACAATCACTATGGTGGCTGAGCTACTCTGAATCAGTGCTGTTAAAATAATGCCAATTATCAAAAATACCCACAATCCATAGCCAGCATACTGCTGCAGGTCTACTTGATCAGCGACAGCCTCTATTGCGACTTTCATGAACTCCAAACCCAAGAAGAGCAATCCAAAGCCTAGGCCAAGCATGCCGATGTTTTTTAAGACGACCCTACTTTGAAAAAAGATCAGAAGAAGACAACCAATACCTAAAAATGGCATTGAAAAGCCAGCAACACTAAATTTGAATCCTAATGTAGCTACTATCCAAGCTGTGATACTTGTTCCTAAGTTGGCTCCTAAGATGATACCGAGTGCATTCTTCAGCTTAATCACTTTGGCACCGAGAAAGGCAAGAACCATCAAGGTGACGAGTGAGCTGCTTTGTAGCACCGCTGTAATGAGCGCCCCCACTAATACAGCTTTCCAAGTGCTGTCTGTGAATTGCTGCAATATATTTTTAAAGGAATTACCGCCGAGCTCTTTGAGTCCATGTTCTAATCGGTTCATGCCGTATAGGAATACCCCTAAACCTGCCAAAAATTGCCATAAATCAAATGATTGCTGTTCCATGCCGCAATTTAATGTGCTTACAACTTTTAACTTCTAGAAGCGATGTATTTTTTTAAAATTTTAGTGGGCTACTGAGATCTTTTTTTAGGTATACTGATATCTTAGGTGTTACTGTCTGATTATTTTAAAATTAGGTTTTTCTTCGCTCAATGTGCAAGTTGGACTGTCTTCAAGGCAACTGTTTTTAGGTAGAGAAAAGATTGACTTTAAATATTATGCCGATCAGCATGAATGCAAAAGTCACTTTATCAAAAGCTTGACACGGCATTATGTTAACTAGGAATCACCGAGAAAGACATTCTAGATCATCTAGCGACATTGTTTAATCTTTTGGGTCACAGATTACCGCAGTCTTAGCACGGGGCATCACAGGATATAATCAATGTAAAACATCATTGCTTGCATCGAACGAATAAATACCCATCTTGTACAGTTAGCTTTGAATCTAATTGACTTTGATGAAATTTATTCGCTGATGATTAAACAGCTCAGATTGGTAAACTAGCGGGTAAGCATATTAAATATTCAAAAAATCTAGATTTACCATTTAATGTAAGGTGGTTTTTTGAAAAATAAATCCTACTAAGTTTGTAGGATTAAAAATTATTCCTACATTTGGCATTAGTAAAAGCATAACAAGCGTACGCTTTTCATCCTGTGTCATTGAATCTACTGCATAAAATGAATTTCATTTGTTGCATGCTTCGTCCAAAAGAGTTTTAATGTAGCCCTATAGTTAAAGTGGTTTTAAAATTAAAAACTACATCTTTTGTCTAAGCTTTCAGTTTGAAAAGACCCTTGTTGAATAAATTATAAAAATGAAGACAACACAAATATTTCTAATTTTTTCCAATGCCCTAGCTACAAGCATACTTGCTTGCGCTATCTGTTGCTGTATGTGTAGCATGCACTGCTGTATGCAGTATTTAAAGGCGTGTAATAGGAATTTTATTAGTTAAGTATTTGATCAGCTAATAGAAAAAGCCCTAGATACACGCCGTATTTAGGGCTTTTTTATTGCCTTTATTTTCCATGAACTTCAAATGATACATAATTAAACTTTGGCCAAAAACTAGAATAATAATATGCAAAGCTTCAGAACAGAAATCGAAAATCCTTTAGTTGAAAAAGACATACTTGAGCTAGAAGAAAAGATTAGAAAGTTTCATCAAGGCGAAATTGCTGAAGAAAAGTTCAGGTCACTCCGGCTAGCAAGAGGAGTGTATGGGCAGCGACAGCAAGGAGTACAGATGATACGGATCAAAATCCCTTATGGTAAATTGACCTTCCGTCAGTTAGCAAGAATTGCAGATATTAGTGATGAGTACAGCACGGGCAACTTACACCTCACCACCCGCCAAGACATACAACTTCACTATGTGAGCTTAGACGACACTCCTGAGCTATGGGCTAAACTCGAGCAGGATGAGATTACCCTAAGAGAGGCCTGCGGCAATACCGTAAGAAATATCACTGCCTCACCTGAGGCAGGTATCGACCCTGAAGAAGCTTTTGATGTAACACCCTATGCTGATGCTCTTTTCAGGCACTTGCTGCGCAACCCCATCAATCAGGATATGGGTAGGAAGTTTAAAATAGCCTTTAGCGCTACTGAAAAAGATACTGCCTTGACTTACATTCACGACTTAGGCTTTATCCCAAAGGTGGAAATAGTGGATGGAGAGACAGTCAAAGGTTTTAAAGTATTAGTGGGTGGAGGACTTGGGGCTCAAGGTTTCTTGGCTTATGCTTACAGTGATTTCATCCCAACAGAAGAAATTATACCTCTTACAGAAGCTATTTTGCGAGTTTTCGATAGAGAAGGGGAGCGCAACAACCGAAGGAAGGCGCGGATGAAGTTCTTGATCAAGCAAATTGGCTTTGAAGCTTTTGTGGACTTGGTAGAAGCGGAAAAAGCTGGACTGAGTGCTACGAGCTACCCTATCGAAGCAAATTCAATAGTGCCAAGCTTTATTCCTAGTGTCAACCTTGAAAATGGATCTGACAAACCAATAGATGCAGACTTAAAGTACCAAGAATGGCTGGCAACCAATGTCTTTGCGCAAAAGCAAGAGGGGTATCATGGAGTATTTGTCAAAATACCTTTGGGTGATATTTCTACCATCAAGACCCGTCAATTTATTCGTGCTTTGAATGGTTTGATTGGGGATGACATCCGTGTGACGCCTAATCAAAATTTATTGCTTCGCTATGTTCCTACGCATCACTTGCCTACTGTTTATGAGGCTTTAAGCGGGTTAAATCTCGCTACCCCAGGCTATGACTCTACACTCGACATTACTTCATGCCCGGGTACTGATACCTGTAATCTGGGCATATCGAGTAGCACGGGGGCAGTTGCTGCATTGGAGGACTTTTTGAGAAAGGCCTATCCGAACTTGGCATATGAGAGAGATCTAAAAATCAAAATTAGCGGCTGTATGAATAGTTGTGGTCAGCATGGACTGGCTCAAATTGGCTTTCACGGTAGCAGTATTAAGGGACCTGAAGGACTGTTACCCGCATTGCAGGTTATGCTTGGGGGTGGCACCCTATCCAATGGAGAGGGGAGACTAGGCTCAAAAGTCATTAAGATACCATCTAAACGAGTACTCAAAGCGGTTGAAGCCTTGCTTGATGATTATTTCGATCAGCGAGAAGAAGAAGAGGTTTTCAATGCCTACTTTGATAGAAAAGGCGACAAATACTTTTACGAGCTACTTAAGCCCTTTGCTAATCTCAAAAACCTTGATCTTTCAGAATATATTGACTGGAAGCAAGAGGAGAAGTTTCAAACTGCCATTGGCGTAGGTGAATGTGCAGGGGTAGTGATCGACTTGGTTCAGACGCTCTTATTTGAGGCAGAGGAACGCATTGACTGGGCGAAAGATAGCTTGAGAGCTAAACGATATGCGGATGCAGTGTATCATACCTATAGTGGTCAGGTGCATACAGCAAAAGCCATTTTACTTGCAGAAAATGTGAAGTGTAATTCTCAAGCCTCGGTTCTGAAGGCTTATGACGAGCATTTTGGAAGTAAAGGGCCGCTGAGCCTTCAAAATTCAACTTTTGAGCAATTGGTTTTAGTCATGAATAAGCAAGCACCAACAGAGCAGTTTGCCAATGAATATATCGCTCAGGCGATTAAATTTCATGCTGAAGCCAGCGCTTGGAGAAACCAAATTCAAAAAACATCAAAAGCCAATGGAGATGTCACAAATCGGTAAAATATATTTAGTCGGCGCAGGTCCTGGAGATGCGGACTTATTGACTATAAAAGCGGTAAAAGCCTTACAGCAAGCTGATGTGATACTTTATGATGCATTAGTGGGAGAGGATATTTTGAGTTATGCAGATGCCAACTGCGAATTGGTCTTCGTGGGGAAGCGTGACCGCAACCACAGCATGCCACAAGAAGACATTAACCGGCTGCTGGTCAATTATGCAAAGAGAGGCTTTCAGGTGGTAAGGCTAAAAGGTGGCGATCCATTCATTTTCGGTCGCGGGGGGGAAGAAGCAGAATATGCACTTTCTCAAGGTGTAGAGGTAGTTCGCGTGCCAGGACTTTCTTCAGCTACTTCATTGACTGGACTTCAAGGAATACCGCTGACTTCTAGGGGCTATTCGAATAGTTTTTGGGTGATCACCGCTACAACTAGAACTGGCGATTTGCCTGAAGACTTTAAAAAGGCCGCGGCCACAAATGCCACTCTTGTAGTATTGATGGGTTTAAGAAAACTCAAATTGATAGCAGACTTCTTCATTCGTTCGGGAAAAGCCGATATGCCATTTGCGGTCATTCAAAATGGGAGTTTGCCAACAGAGAAGATTGCATTGGCTGATGCCCAGGATATTGTAGCGGTAAGTGAAGCACAATCCATGGAGGCACCTGCAATCATCGTGATCGGATCGGTAGTACGATTGCACCCAAACTATTGGGTGCATCAGCTATCGCATAGCCTAAACTTTGAGCAAGCACTAAATCAAAAAGCATCTTGATGAATATGTTAGTGGAAGAGCAAGATATCTGTAATTCAAAAAATAGTAGCGTGATGATTCCCTCACCACCCAATCCATTGTTTCCGGTTTTTTTGAAACTAGAGGAGATGGAGGTGCTCTTGGTAGGTGGCGGGTATGTAGCTCTGGAGAAAGCTACTGCACTACTGACTAATTCACCCAATACCTCGCTCACTATCGTTGCTGAGGAGTTTTTGAAGGTCTCAGGTAGGTCAGAATTGCTGGAGTTTGTAGCTCAATACCCTAATGTGAAATGTATCGAACGATCATTCGAACTTGAAGATTTGGAAGGCAAGCAATTAGTGATGGTCGCAATTAATCGTCCTGAGGTGAGTGCGCACATCAAGGCTCTGGCTCGAGAGCGAAGGTTACTTTGCAATGTGGCGGATACCCCGAAGCAATGTGACTTTTACTTGGCTTCAGTGGTCAAAAAGGGCAAAATAAAAATGGCTATTAGCACGAATGGTTCCTCTCCGACAGTAGCCAAACGCATTAGGGAGCTCTTAGAAACTATCATACCTGAGGAAATCAATGAAAGTCTCGATCGCTTAGGTACTATTAGAGATCAAATAAAAGGCGATTTTGAAGCAAAGGTCAAGCGCCTCAATGAAGTTACAGCAGTGCTAGCTAGCGAATCGGATAAAGAAAAGTTATGGCCCTTTCGCCGACAAGTGTCTATGCCTGCGGTTTTAGCTATATCCTTTTTCTTTCTTTTCGTTGGGATGCTGATTTCTAAACAGTTCTTGGCGGAGGTGAGCTTCTCATCAGGATGGGAGTATTTGCAGACTCGTGCGCAAGAAATACACCCTTTGTTTTTGGTGTTTATCGGTATTGGCTTTCTCGCGCAATGGATTGATGGCGCTTTGGGTATGGGCTATGGTGTGAGTACCACCACTGCACTTTTAAGTTTAGGGTTTCCACCAGCGGTGGCGAGTGCGAGTATGCACGGCTCGGAGGTGGCTGCCTGTGGTGTCAGCTCCCTTTCTTACCGCAAAAACGGCGAGGTCAATCGAAAGCTTTTTAAAGCTTTGGTCATACCAGGTGTGATCGGAGCGGCCTTGGGGGCACTCTTCATCAGTTATGTTGGGTACGTTTTTTCATTTATGAAGCCTTTGGTGGCCGCATATTGTCTCTTTCTAGGGGTGTTGATTTTGAAAAAGGCATGGGGCATTCATGAGCCGAAAAAAAAGAAAAAGCCAGTCAAGCATGTTAGTCGCTTGGGTTTTATGGGAGGGTTTCTCGACACCATTGGTGGAGGGGGGTGGGGTCCGTTGGTGACAAGTAATCTGGTATCTAAAGGCCGAGACCTTCGCTTTACTATTGGTACCGCTCACCAGGCTAAGTTATTTGTGGCCATCGCAAGTACCACCGCCTTTTTTGTCATCTTGGGGTTTGATCATTTACCCATCATTGCAGGATTGATGATCGGAGGCGCAGTTGCAGCACCACTTTCGGTGAGTGTGGGTAGGAAAATACCACCTAAAATAGGCCTTAATGCTGTAGGCATTGCAGTAGTAGGGTTGAGTTGTTGGAATATTATTCGAGTATTTTTATAAGGTTTTACTTGGGATGAGGATAGTAGCTAGTGAACACTCAGCTATTGAGCTATCATCCTGAGGATACTTGCTAAGGTTCGAACATTTGTTCGGTTTTTTGTTTGATTTATTTATAATACATGCTTTCAATGATAACAGAATTCAATTTTAAGCTAGTGTATTCCTAATTCGAATGAACGTTCGGTAAGCAAAAGGCTTGACAACAGTAAGGAAGCTAAACATGAGAAAGAAAGCTTGAGGCTGTGTCCTCATCTCACGAAAAAAATAAAAAAATGGAAGTTCAGAAGCACATAGAGCAGCTAGAAAAAGAATTGATTGGAAAAACGACTGAGGAGCAGATGGCATCGATTGCTGATGTTTTTGGTAGAGAGGCTACCTTTTCGAGTAGTTTTGGCTATGAAGACCAAGTGGTGAGCCATATGATTTTTAGTGCAAATTTAGGCATTGAGGTATTCACTTTAGATACAGGAAGGAATTTTCCTGAAACCTACAAAGTATGGAGCCGAACCCTAGAGCGATACGGCAAGCCAATAGTAGCCTACTATCCGGATGCTACAGAAATTGAAGCTTTTGTGAGTTCAAAAGGACCTAATGCTATTTACGATAGCATAGACAATCGTAAGCAATGTTGCTTTATTCGTAAGGTAGCACCATTGCGAAGGGCATTGAAGGGTAAAAAGATATGGATTACTGGTATCCGTGCTGAGCAAACCGCTCATCGAGAAGGCATGAAGCACTTGGAGTGGGATGAGGCTAACCAAATCATCAAGTTTAATCCTTTATTAAATTGGACTTGGGATGAAGTGAGAGCTTATGTGCGACTACATAATATTCCTTACAATTCCTTGCATGATCAAGGCTTTCCAAGCATTGGATGTCAGCCATGTACTAGAGCGGTTAAAAATGGAGAAAATCCACGTGCAGGCAGATGGTGGTGGGAGGATCAGACCAAAAGAGAATGCGGTTTGCACGTAGGAGCAAAATGATAAGGTGTTAGGCATTAGGATGATATTATTGAAAAAATAAGCGAGATATGAATTATTTAGATCACTTGGAGGCTGAGGCCATAGAGATTTTACGAGAGACAGCAGGACAATTTGAACGGCCAGCATTATTGTTTTCAGGAGGGAAAGATAGCATTACTTTGGTGCATTTGGCTAAGAAAGCATTCTTCCCTGCGGCGATTCCTTTTCCGCTGGTGCATGTGGATACAGGCCATAATTTTCCTGAAGCCATCAATTATAGGGATCAATTGGCTGCAACTTTGAATTTGGAATTGATCGTTGGATCCGTGGCGGAAACAATAGAAAAACGAGGGCTTCAAGATGCTCAAGGTAAATTTCCCTCACGCAATGCCTTGCAGACACACACGCTACTTGAATTGGTTGAGTCACATCGCTTCGACGCTTGTATTGGTGGTGCACGTAGAGATGAGGAGAAAGCACGAGCTAAGGAACGTATTTTTTCAGTGCGCTCAGAATTCGGTCAATGGGAGCCAAAGTTACAACGACCTGAGCTTTGGAATATCTATAATGGAGCGATTCACCCAGGCGAGAATGTGCGTGTCTTTCCGATTTCCAACTGGACCGAACTAGATGTCTGGAACTACATCAAGAGAGAGCATATCGCTCTTCCTGAAGTATATTTTGCACATGAGCGGGAAGTAATTGAAATTGAAGGGGGTAGGTGGATGCCTGTATCGCCTTGGGTGAAGCGAGAGGCCAGCGATAAGGTAAGCAAGCAAAAAGTAAGATTTAGAACAGTAGGTGATATGACCTGTACTGCGGCTGTGGCTTCTGAGGCTGATGACTTGGATAAAATTATTGAGGAGATTATCCATGCTAAAATATCAGAAAGGGGTGCGACAAGGATCGACGATACGCTTTCGGAAGCGGCTATGGAAGACCGCAAAAAGAATGGTTATTTCTGATGAGGAGTGGGTTTTGACTACCAATAGCACAGCACACTCAAAATCTAGTTGAAGGGCAACGCACTTCTGTTGCCATCTAAAAAAGTATGAACCGATTTAAAAGGATTAAAATAGATGGAATTATTAAAATTTTTCACTGCGGGGAGTGTAGATGACGGGAAGAGTACCCTCATCGGAAGGTTACTCTATGATAGCAAGGCGGTATCAGGTGATATATTGGCCGCTATCGAAGCTTCAAGTAAAAAGCGCTCCACTGAATTAGACCTGTCATTGCTCACCGACGGTTTAAGGGCTGAAAGGGAGCAAGGCATCACCATTGATGTAGCATACAAATACTTCAATACAGATCAACGTAAGTTCATCATCGCCGACACCCCTGGTCATGAACAATACACTCGCAATATGGTGACTGCAGCGAGCAATTCGAGCCTTGCAGTCATTTTGATCGATGCTCGTAAAGGCATTACGGATCAGAGCCGTCGCCATAGTCTCATTTCTCATCTGCTGGGCGTAAAGCAGGTGGTTTTGGCGATAAATAAAATGGACTTGGTTGATTTCAGCCAAAATGTTTTTGATCAGATAGTCACGGATTATGAAGCACTCACCACCAATCTTGATGGTTTTTCATTTACTCCCATACCCGTGAGTGCAGCACTAGGTGATAATGTGGTGAATGCATCTGAAAACATGAATTGGTACGAAGGATTGCCTCTTTTGCACTTTTTAGAAAGTGTATCGGTAGAAGAAACTACACAACATCAGGCCGCTCGCTTGCAAATACAGTATGTCATTCGACCCAAACAAGCCGAATATCACGACTATAGAGCCTATGCAGGCAGGCTCAATGGTGGTGCTTTATCCGTGGGGGATGAGGTCGTTGCCTTACCTTCTGGACTTCGGGCTAGAGTGAAGTCGATTGCAATAGGCGATCGGTCAATTGAGCAAGCGTCTTCAGGACAGTCAATCACCTTAGAAATTGACCAAGCCATAGACCTGAGTAGGGGTGACTATCTCTTTGCCGTGCATGAAGGCTTTGAACTCAATAAAGAGCTGCGAGCCAACCTTTGCTGGATGGACAGTAGATCTTTAAGAGTTGGTTCTACATGGTATCTGCAGCAGGGAAGTAGGAAATTGAAGGCTAAAGTTGCTGAAATTCTTTCCCTTACTGATATTAATCGCTATGAAAAAATAGCCGCACCACAAGAGGTTAAACTCAATGAAATTGCAGAGGTTAAATTCCGATTGGCAGACTATTTAGCTTATGATGCTTATGCAAAAAATAAAAACACTGGTTCTGCCATATTAGTTGATGAATCCAGCAATCAAACGAGTGGCGCATTGATGTTTCTTTAGGTTTAGGAGCTGGGAAGCAGGAGTTAGTGACTTGGAGTTAGGTGATATAGTCACACAATAGTTATTTGTTTGTCATATGATTGTGATTGATGGATTCCGTCTTTTTATCCACCTGGTGTTTATGGAGTAGGGATTGATGAAAAGTGAGTAGAGAGTTAGAAAAAAGATCATTCGATAGTAATATAGCTGTCATGTAATAGTAATTACCTGCTACCTTCGGTTTACCTTTTCTGATAAAGGAGGTAGAAAGGTAGAAAAGCAGAGGGGTAGAAAATTTATAGGCTTGCGATTAACAGCCAACTATCATTCACAACTCAATGTTCAGTTATAAAATGGATAGATGGAGGGTATGCAGTAGTTACTCGTTTGTTATATAATATGATGGTGATTAATGATTTTTGCCTTTTGTGTCAGATGTTGTTATGAAAACAGAAATTAGGTTGGTGATTAATCGATGGTGTATATCCCTGCCAAGTGCAAGAATTTATTCGCCAGATCAGGCCTTAAAGATCTTTAAAAGATAATGTATTTGTGTAAATTTGAACGATGAAAGAACAGTCAAAAAGTGTAAGAATACAGGCAGAGAGGAGTAAGCACCGAGAACACAGTGTGCCTATTTATATGACCTCTAGTTTTGTTTTTGATAGTGCTGAGCAAGCGGCAGCAGTCTTCGCGGATGAGGAGGAGGGGATTATCTATTCCCGCTATTCCAACCCTAATAGTAATGAGCTCATCGAGAAGATGTGTGCTCTTGAGAATACCGAGGCGGGAATGAGCTTTGCAAGCGGCATGTCAGCGGTCTTTTCAAGTATTGCCGCATTTTTAAGTTCTGGAGACCACATTGTAGCATCGCGTGCTGTTTTTGGTTCGACACATCAACTGTTCACCCAAGTATTTCCAAAATGGGGAATCACGACTACCTATGTAGACGCTTCGGCCACAAAGGAGGAGTGGGATCAGGCAATTCAGTCAAATACAAAGATGGTCTTTGTAGAGAGCCCTAGTAATCCTGGTTTAGAGTTGATTGACTTAGAGCTATTGGGTGGGCTATGTAGGAAGCATGGATTGATATTCAATGTAGATAATTGCTTTGCTACACCTGTTTTCCAGCGCCCCGCCGATTTTGGTGCTGATTTAATATCGCATTCGGCTACCAAATACATCGATGGACAAGGTAGAGTACTAGGAGGTGTCTTATTGGGTAGGAAAGAGCTAATCGATAAGGCGGTATTTTTTGCAAGGCATACAGGGCCTGCCTTATCACCATTCAATGCATGGACACTTTCTAAGAGCTTAGAAACCTTGCAGCTCCGCATGGAGCGTCATGCAGAAAATGCGCTTAAGCTGGCAGCAGCATTGGAAGGACATAAAGCATTAGAAAAGGTAAATTATCCATTTCTAGCTTCACACCCTAGTTACGAATTGGCCAAACGACAGATGAAAGCTGGTGGCGGTATTTTGACCATAGTTCTTAAAGGAGGCTACGAGTCAGCCACTCTCTTCATGAATAAGCTTAAGATGATAAAAATCACTTCAAATTTGGGCGACTCTAGAACGATTGCTACTCATCCAGCTAGCACGACACATAGTAAGCTAAGTGAAGCTGAGAGGCAAGCGGTAAATATCCAGCCTGGCTTAGTTAGAATTTCAGTAGGCTTGGAGGACGCCAATGACATCCTTCAAGATATTTTAGAAGCTTTAAGTTAGTCGATGAATGAAAAATGAGGGTAGATGTATATTTTCGAATATCTATCCTTTCTTTTCATTCCACGAAAAAAATATTATGCTAATCCACTTTTTAGCACCATAAATTTCTAAGGAAGTAATTTTGTTTAAAAGTGCTGAAGGCGCGATATAGCAAAGCACACTGTTAAGTCCTGTTGGAAATAAAATGCATGCACTAAACCCTGAAAGGGCGTCACAACATAACAAGTTATGTCTTATCAGGGCGAATATCTATTTAGGTAATGATGTGGATAAGCATAAAATTTATTGTAAATAAATGCCTAAGCCAAAAAGGAGTACGAAGGTTAAAGTGCTAAGCGCCAATTGCTTCAAATAAGGGTCTAGCGCTATGGCACTTTTTTTATTCCAAACTTGACCCAAATGATAAGCAAATAGCGGGAAGCTGAGCATGGGTAGATAGCGCCATGCACTTTCTGATAGCGGGTATAAATAGATAGCCATTAGTACAAAAGGCATCAGAATTAGAAAAGCATGATAAACCAAAGCTTTTTCTCTGCCTATTCTAACTGGAATAGATTTTTTACCGCTTACTTTATCACTCTCAATATCTCTGATGTTATTGACATTAAGCACCCCAACAGAAAGCAGGCCCATCACCGAAGCGGGTAATAATACTTCTGGACTCCATGTAGGTTCATATAGAAAAAATACGCCGTAAACGGCCACTGGACCAAAGAAGATCCATACAAAAAGGTCACCAAGTCCGATATAGCCATAGGGACGTCTTCCATTGGTATAGGCTATTGCTGAAAAAATTGCAATCAAACCGAGCCCTAAAAAGGCCATAAGCAATATGGGATATTGTATGAGGCTGATGATGAGTAAGCATAAGCCACTCATGAAAGATAAGATGGCAAACAAATAAATGGCCTTCTTCATCTGTTGAGCGCTGATAGTTCCACTTTGCACGGTGCGTTTGGGTCCTTCCCTTTGTTCTCCGTCTACTCCACTTTTACTATCGCCGTAGTCGTTGGCCAAATTACTAAGAATTTGTAACAGGGCAGTAGTAAGCGCAGCAAGTATAAACACTTCAATTTTAAAGTTATTTTGTTCCATTGCCACAAACGATCCTAATAAGATGCTAGCTAGGGCTAAAGGGAGAGTTCTTGGTCGTGCGGCTTCTATCCAAGCTTTTTTGATCACAGTGTTTTTTTTTTGCAAAAGTAAGAATAAAAATCTTTGTGCTACTGCCATTAAAGTAAAAAAGAGAGTGCTTTATCGTTAAAGCCTCCCTTTCATTTAATATAGTTAGTAATTACCTATCAATAAATCAGTTAACTCAAATTGAGTCCACCCAAATCTTGATCTATCTACTGATTATTAACTATTGAAATAACTTTTAGCATAGGGAATCAATTAAAACTTCTTGATCAGATATCTTCATTTTGACTTTGAAATTGCGCTTCTCGCTCTTCTTGCTTACGGATTTCATCATAGTCTATCCTATCTACTACACTCCCTCTTCTATTAAAAACTTCCCATATTCCAACCGGCTCATTTTCTTTATATTTCCCTTTACTTTCTACTCGTTCGTTGTTATAAAAATAAGTCCACTCACCCTCTTTTTCACCATTTTTCATCTCACCTTCTGATGCTTTTCTTCCATTATCATGGTAAAAGATAGCCTTTCCGTTGGGTAATCCGTCTTCATAATTGATTTCGCTCGATTTCCTGCCATCCAGGTGATAGGTGATTCTAATACCATTACCTTTTTCAAAGCTACCTGCATCCTTTTCCTCACCAGAGGGTAAATAAAACGGACTCAATGCAATCAGTCTTCCCATCTGCCAAGTTTCCTCTTGCTCCAGTTTTCCATTATCATAAAATACTCCCCAAAGGCCATCCATTTCGCCTAGTCTGTAAGAGCCAATACTTTGGAGCTTCCCGTTAGGATGATAATTGAACCATTGCCCAATTTTTAGGCCGTCACCGTAACGCCCCTCAGAAATGAGCGTCTTCGCCTCATTGAAATACTGCCATACACCATGTTTGAAATCCTCACGATACATGCCAGCAGCGTATAAATCACCATCGGTAAAATAGTTTTTCCAAAGCGAATCTCTCAATCCGTCTTTAAAGAAGCCTTCAACACTTAAGTTACCATTACGATGGTACTCTTGAAAATTTCCTTCAGGCTCACCATCAACAAAATTGATCTGTGATCTTAGTCTTCGGTTGTTGAAATAAGTTTTCCAACTGCCTTGAGGTAATCCATTCTCATAGTTTTCAATTGCACTGGTTACACCACTTTCATAGTAGAATATCCATTTGCCCACGGGTAAACCCTCATCGTACTCTTTATCAGCTTTTTTCTGTCTACTAGGATAAAACTCCTGCCACTCGCCATGTCTTAAACCCTCTTTGTATTGACCTCTTATGGTTGTTACCGTACCTACAAATTCTCTGTAGGGGCCGTCAAGAGTACCCATATCGAAGGTTTCTTCCTTTTCTTTCATTCCATATACATCAAAGGTAGTCCTTAGCCCATGAAGAGAATCCCCCTTATAATTGACCTGAGCGGATAAGCGACCATTTGGAAAGTAGGTCTTCCACTCACCCGATTTTAGTTCTCTTTCATAGGCTCCTTCTACTTTCGGATTGCCAGAGTCATAGAATTGTCTAAACCTTCCATCTCTTTTGCCATCTGTAAACATACTTTGTGCGGCCAGTCTCCCATTTGCAAAAAACTCCCTAACTTCACCATTAGGCTCATCCCTTGAGAAGTTGATTTCCATTCTCTTTCTGCCATTTGGGTAGTACATGACCCAAAGTCCTTCTCTTTTATCATTTGCAAACTCACCCTCCTGTACTTTTCGTCCTTGATTGTCATAATAGATCCATGGACCAACCTTCAGGTTATTTTCCACCATACCTCTTGCTATGAGAGTACTATCAGAATTATAAATGGTGGTTTTTTCTTGTGCCGAAATACTTGATGTGGCTAGAAGAAATCCTATTCCTAAAAAAAATAGATGTTTTAATTTCATGTGCTTGGCTTTTACAAAATCAATTTCCAAATGATATCCAAAAGCAAGTTATTTCTGGATCATCATTATTACGTAGCATATTGGACAGCGTGAAAATAATAGTGCTAATTTATCAATATTTGAATAAAAAACGAGATTGGAAGAAGCTTGTTTTGCATAGCTTGTATTGAATTAAGTGACAATATTTCATTCTTTATGTCATAATTGCATATTTTAAAGATTAATTATGTTTATACACGGTCGGTTTGTCAGTTTAGATGGCCTTCTTGATACAGTTTTTGCTTTGGTATAGCCTTTGTATATTGTTATGTGAATTGAAAATAAATCGCAAACAAAAAATTATACAATTATGACACTTGTAAGAACAAATGGAATCGGTAGTTATCTTCCAAATTTGGTTGACCGCTTTTTTAACGAGGAGCCAGTTCATGAAAGAAGTAGAGCTAATGCATCCGTGAGTATTCCACCAGTGAATATCAAAGAGCTTGAAAATCAGTATGAGCTTGAAATCGCCGTGCCAGGTTACAAAAAGGACGACTTCAAAGTAAATATTGAGGATCATACTTTGACAGTAAGCGGCGAGTCAAAGATGACTAATGAATCAGAGGTCTCCAACTACAGCAGAAAAGAATTTAGCTATAGTAGTTTTAGCCGAAGCTTCACCCTTCCAGAAAATAAAATAAAAATGGAAAAGGTAGATGCTGAATATCAAAATGGTATTTTGAAAATTAAGCTGCCAAAACTAGCCGACGAGCAAGTAAATAAAAGTAGACTGATTTCAGTCAAGTAAACTAAAAAAAAAACTTTGACAGATGGTGTCAAAGTTTTTTTCGCTCAATACAACAAAAAATTATTTTCTCGTTTTGTGTTCTGAGATTATAATTTATTCAACTGCGAGGTAAATATTTTTTTGGGTATAGCATCCAACTATAAAACCTTATTTAAGCTCGTAATTCAATTAATTTCAAGGATAGTTTGTTTATTTTCATAAATGCTTCCTGCAATTGGTAAATCATTAATTAAAGTTGATTATTACAAATTGAACACCTATGAAAAAGAAGAATGAAACAGTAAAGCTGATTGCTGTTGCCTTGGTTACAGGCTTTATATCAGCGCTTTCAATCTATTTGATTTTGCCTTCATCCACCATCACTGAGCGTGAAGTAATCATTGAGCGTTCTAATGAAACCCCAGTGATGGGAGCAGCTTATATGTACAATGAAGATGGTGAGCCGGTCCCACTTGATTTCACGGTGGCCGCTGAAAAAACGATGAATGCGGTGGTGCATATTAAAAGTAAGCGTTTAGTTCCTGATCGTAACTTTCGCTCGCGACCTCATCCCTTCAGAGATTTCTTTGGTGATGAGTTCTTTGATAATTTCTTTGGTCCAGGCCAACGACAGCAGGCTCCAAACCAACCGAATGAACCCAGATATCAAATGGGGTCGGGTTCTGGCGTTATCATGACTGAAGGGGGCTATATTATAACCAATAATCACGTGATCGATGGTGCTGATGAAATTGAGGTGACACTATACGATAATCGATCTTTTCCGGCTGCGCTTGTGGGTACCGACCCTAATACAGACTTGGCTGTCCTAAAAATTGAAACCGATGGTCTAAATTATCTGAAGTTTCATGATTCTGACGCCACAAAAGTGGGAGAGTGGGTTTTGGCTGTTGGTAATCCTTTCAATTTGAATTCTACCGTTACTGCGGGTATTATCAGTGCAAAAGCAAGAAATATCAATATTTTAAGGGAGCAGTATGCCATAGAGTCTTTCATACAAACAGACGCAGCGATCAATCCAGGTAATAGTGGTGGTGCCCTTGTGGATCTCCAAGGTGGGCTAATTGGCATCAATACTGCAATTGCAAGCCCTACAGGCTCTTACTCTGGCTATGGCTTTGCGGTTCCTTCTAATATTGTGAGTAAAGTGCTGGAAGATATTATCGAATACGGTACGGTACAAAGAGGCTTCTTGGGTGTGATGATTCGTGAAGTTAATAGTGCATTAGCCGAAGAAAAGAATTTGAAGGTTGGAAGAGGGGTATACGTCGATTCAGTTACAGTTGATGGTGCAGCTGAAAAGGCGGGGATTTTGTCGGGCGATGTCATCACTTCAATCGATGGTAAAGTCGTAACTACCACACCTCAGTTGATGGCCGAAGTGGCAAAGAAAAGGCCGGGTGATGAATTGTCTGTCAATGTTGATAGAAAAGGTAAATCGAAGGAAATCAAGGTAGTGTTGAAAAATCAACAAGGCACTTTCGATGTAATCACCAAGGAAGTAGCGAAGCGAGTAGATCAGCTAGGCGCCACCTTTACGGAATTGAGTAAGGAAGACCTCAAAAAAGAAAATCTCAAAAATGGCGTGCAAGTTACTCGACTTGCAGGTAGCTTATTGCAGCAAAGAACATCCATGAAAGACTCTTTTATCATTACCAAGGTCGATGGACAGCCTGTTAATAAGCCCGAGGATATAGAGAAAATTCTGAAAGATAAGACGGGTGGCGTTTTGATAGAAGGAAAATATCCTGGTCAAAATAGCATGCAGTATTACGCGCTAGGGCTAGACAGTTAAAAACGGAAACTCCTTGTAGAAGTCAATGCAAGCTATCGACTAAAATTATCTTGATTAGCTCAATGATGTTTGTTGAGATTGGCATACATCAGTGCTAGAAATGAGTATCACTCAAACGAGATTTAGGCAAAAAAAACCGCAAACTAATAAGTTGCGGTTTTTTTGGTTCTGCGCTTCAGTTATCTTATTGGCTTATTCTTATCTCCTTAAAATGTTTTGGTACTTCTATCACCATTGGAATATTGGTACCCTTAGAGAGTTCTACCTTTTTAGCACCATCAACACTTGCGTAGTATTTACCATTTGCCACACCGTGAATGATCACTCTGAATTTGGTGTAGCTACTTTCAAATTCGCCTTTGAAGTTTTGCTTGATTATCATTTCATTGTCGTCCATGATGGTTTCATAAGTTCTTAGGCAGTAACTTCCTTTCTCAAAGTCGTAGGTAAGACCATCATCTTCATATAGTTGGGACTTCACTACTTCTGACTCAAAACTGTAAACATGCAGTTTTAGAGCCTCAAACTCAAACTCATCCACATACTGCATAGGCGGCTGCAAAGGAAGTACAGCTCCCTTTCTAATTTTCATCGGTATCTGATCGATAGGTGCAATCGCCTCAATTTCTTTTTTACCAGCATATTCCTTACCCGACCAAAAATCAATCCAATTGCCAGTAGGTAAATACATGCGTCGATTGATGCTTCCCTTTTGTGTAATAGGACAGATAAGAATGTGGTCGCCCATCATAAACTCTTCCTCGCGGTACCATGTCTCTTCATTTTCCTGATCCACCATGAAGAGTGACCTTAAAATAGGGCTTCCATCTACTACATGTTGTCTGAACGTTGAGTAGAGATAAGGCATCAATTCATATCGAAACTCTATGAATCTACGAATAATTTTAAGATAGTCATCTCCGAAAACCCAAGGTTCTTTATCGCCATGGTCACCTGAGCTGTGTGTTCTGAAGAAAGGATGAAATACCGCCATTTGAATCCACCGCGTATAAAGCTCACCATCTGGCGAACCAATAAATCCACCTACGTCAGAGCCTACAAATGACATCCCACTCAAGTTCAAGCGCTGACACTGGGTATTGGCTATTTGTAGGTGTTCCCAAGTGGCTACATTGTCTCCAGTCCAGGCAGAGCTGTACCGCTGCGTACCCGCATAAGCGGATCTAGTGATGGTAAACACTCGCTTATTGCCACTAAATCGCTTTTGGCCTTCATTGGTAGCGCGTACCATCTGCATGCCATACACATTATGTGCTTTTCGGTGAGAACAAGCATGTCCATCATAGTTGTGGCGTATGTCTCTTGGGAAAGTGCCTTCTTCAAATACCGCTGGCTCATTCATATCATTCCAAATGCCATGAACACCATCCTTGCCAATAAGCCCTTTAAATAGCCCTGCCCACCAATCACGCACCTTGGCTTTGGTGAAATCCGGAAAATGGCAAGGGCCCGGCCATACGCTTCCCTTAAAAAAGGCGCCATCCATGCGCTTACAGAAATAGCGATTATGTACTCCTTGCTGATAAACAGAATAATATTTATCGATTTTGATTCCTGGATCAATAATGCAAATGGTCTTGAAGCCATCGGCCTCCAGATCACTGATCATCTTTTTCGGATCTGGAAAGCGACTCTCATTCCATGTAAAACAGCGATAGCCTTGCATATAATCGATGTCTAGATGAATTACATCGCAAGGCACTTTTTTCTCTCTAAAAGTAGCCGCAAGTTCTCTCACTGTAGATTCAGGGTAGTAGCTCCATTTGCTTTGATGATAGCCGAGTGCCCATTTAGGGGGTAGGGGTGAGCTACCTGTAAGGCGGGCATACTCCTTCGCTACTGTCATCACCTCTGGGCCATAAATAAAGTAATAGCGCATCTCGCCGCCTTGGGCCCAAAAACTCAATGCCTCAGGTCGCTCATGACCAAAGTCAAAAAAACTGCGGAAGGTGTTGTCCATAAATACACCGTAGGCCAATTTATCTTTTAACCCGACAAAAAAAGGGATGTTTTTATATACGGGATCGGTGTCATTTCCGTAGCCGTAGCAGTCTGTACCCCACAACTCTTTTCGAGTACCTTTCAAATTCAACTTTCCAGTCTTGTCGCCCAGCCCATAGTATTTGTCGTCGGGAGAGCACTTAAATGTACTGATCACCACATTACCACCAAATCGCTTTTCCTCTTTCCAATGGTAACCCTTTTCATCTTCAGCCAAAATATTACCTTCTTTGTCTTTGATGCACATGCACATATTTTTTTTGTAAATATGGCAATTGAGTAGATCCGTGCTGATAAGAAGCGATTCTTCCGATTCCTCAAAACGCCATGAAGTCTCCTCCATACAGTAGTCGTCGCTGATGGCATAGGAAAAGTCATCTTCAAAGTAACCATCATTCGCATATCTAAACTTGATGATTCGAGGGCTGTGAATGCTGAGCTCTAAGATGCCGTCCTCAGCATAGATAAGCACATGCCGTTCTTTCTTTTCCCAGCTTATTATACTGCCGGGATAAAAATCATCTGAATCATTTTTTTGAAAGGACTCGATATAATTACCTTCAAAGGTCTTTTCTTCTTCTGGTTGGATTTCTTCCATGATATATTATTTTTCAAAGCTCCAAAAAATCAGTCGCTTGATTTAAAGAGGCTTTCTTTTAGTTCTAATTTTTCTTGTTGAAGCTTAGCGAGCAAGTCTTTATTGTTTCCATGAAAGTAATAAGTATTTCATTAAGAATCATTCCTAATTCATAAATTTTTACTTGCAATCGATTGCTAAAATTGCTTTTTATTTTGCTTGGGATGAGGACGCAGTTTGATGATCTTTGACTAGTTTTCACTTCAACTGATAGCATCAAGTTGTTATTCGATTGAAAATCTTCAATCAGGGAGACGAAAAGATAAAAACCTATGTCCTTTACCAGGTTATTGGGTACGCTGACTTAAGATCACTCAACCATCCATCGAACAAGTAATTTTTCAAATAGTATTCACTGATTGAAGCATTCTTAAACAGGCTAGAAAAAGGCCTTAATTTACCCTTATTCAGTCACCTTAATTGGAATTTAAGAAATAAAATGAAATATTGTAACCAAAGTTATTAAGTCTTGAAATAGTGTTATTATTTTCAGCCTGGCTTTTAAAGAAACTTCATCCCAATCCCTATTTTCTATAATATGCTGAATCTTAAGGATCAAAAAATAGAGAAAATCCAAAACACTTTCCTTACCGAAATTGCATGGGAGGTGTGTAATCAGGTAGGGGGTATCTACACGGTGATCCGATCTAAGGCTCCAACCATGCGTAAAGTATGGGATAAAGATTACTTTCTCATTGGCCCTTATATGGAAAAGGAGGCCGCCACAGATTTTGAGGAGTCGGAGTTTGAAGACGGGCCTATTAAAGCAGCTGTAGACGCCTGCCGTGCCCGCGGACTGGATATTAAAACAGGCCGATGGTTAGTGTCAGGTAGGCCGCAGACCATTTTGCTCAACTTTAAGGGACATATGCATCGCCTTGGCGATATCAAATATTTTTATTGGCAAAACCATGGCATTGACTTTAAAAATCATGACCCCCTGATGGACGAAGTGCTTGCCTTTGGCGATATGGTTTTTCAGCTACTTTCCACCCTCACTCACACCAGCCTAGAGTCGGGTAATCAGCTCATCAGTCATTTTCACGAGTGGATGTCGGGTACAGCCATTGCCGAGCTGAGAAGACATCAGGTACCTCTAAAGATTGTATTTACGACTCATGCTACCTTGTTAGGGCGCTATTTGGCGATGAATGACCCTAATTTTTACCAGCATCTTCCCTATATGGATTGGGAAAAAGAAGCCAAACATTTCAATATCGAGGCTACTGTAAAGCTAGAAAGGGCTTGTGCACATGGGGCTCATGTTTTCACTACTGTTAGTGAGGTCACTGGGCGTGAATGTGTTCATTTATTAGGTAGGAATGTGGATCAAGTTTTGCCCAATGGGTTAAATATTGAGCGATTTTCAGTACTGCATGAGGTGCAAAATTTACATCATCTTTACAAAAAGCAGCTGGAGCAATTCATCATGGGTCATTTCTTCAATTCCTATTCTTTCGACTTAAAGAAAACCTTATATTTCTTCACTTCTGGAAGGTTTGAATACCTCAATAAGGGCTACGACCTCACCTTAGAAGCTTTGGCAAGATTAAACCACAGACTTAAGGAGAATGGGTCCGACATGACCATAGTGATGTTTTTCATTACTAAGCAACCCATTCATTCTATCAACCCCGAAGTACTCAATAACCGTGCAATGCTAGATAAGATCAATGAAAATTGTGATGCTATTGTTGCACAGATCAAAGAAAGACTATATCGAAAGGCTGCAGCGGAGGTAGAGAGCCCTATCTTACCGGACCTCAATGAACTCGTGGACGACTACTGGCGCCTTCGGCATAGGCGTACCATTCAAAGCTGGAAGTCCGACGGATTACCACCTGTGGTGACTCACAACCTGCAAAATGATGCAGATGACCCAGTGCTTAATTTTTTGAGAAATGCTGGCCTATTCAATAAGAAGGAAGATAAAGTGAAAATTGTCTATCATCCTGATTTTATTTCAAGTACCAACCCACTGTTCGGAATGGACTATGGTGATTTTGTGCGTGCATGCCATTTAGGAGTTTTTCCTAGTTACTATGAGCCCTGGGGGTATACCCCTATAGAGTGCTTAGCCCGTGGGGTGGCAGCCATCACATCTGATTTATCGGGTTTTGGTGCCTACATGAAAAATACTCAACTGGGCGATGAAGATCATGGCATTTATTTGATCAAAAGAGATAATCACTCTTTTGATGAGGCTGCCAATGAGTTATGTGATAAAATGTATCATTTCATCAATAGGTCAAGTAGGCATCGGATCGATATGCGTAATAAAAGTGAAGATCTTTCTGAAGAATTTGACTGGAAGAATTTATACATTGCCTACCATCAAGCCTATATTAAAACACTTGAAGAGTGGTGATGCTTGGCGGTGAGCATTTATTTTTTTAAATGATGAAAGCTTAGCTGTAAATGGTAAAACGTGGAGCGTTTATTTTCAATGGCAGCATCATTAGATTGTAATTGCCTATCATATCAGTTACGAATGATTAGGCCTCTCATGAAAAATACCCTCAAATTCACTTAATCTAGTTAATAGTTTT
>JAFIEW010000211.1 GCA_020832375.1 Cyclobacteriaceae bacterium | reverse complement strand
ATGATGATGGAGGTTGTGATTCAAAAGGAGATATTATGTGCCATTCATCAGCATGTGGTGGGCAGACAGTGACTAGTTTTTATTAATTGATTCAAAGAGATGATTTATGATAAATCATCTCTTTTTTATTTTTCTATGTACAATTCTTAATGCAGGAATCATGAATTATAGGTTTTTTGTCCTATTCTATTTATTCTATCTCTTAATCGGGTGCTCCAAAAAGGAGGAAGATAAAACAGCTAATGAGCCGATTGTTAAATTAGAGGCTCAGGGGGATTTTTTAAAAATGAAGCTGGATGATGTTACCATGCCATCCAATAAATTTTCAACTTTTAAAACCCATGGCGACAGTACTTATTTTTATTACCCCGGTAATAAAAATGACATTCTTGTTTTTAATACCCATACAGGTGAGGAAGTCAATCGGATTGCATTTAACTCAGAAGGGCCTAATGGAGTTGGTAATTTCAGGTCTTTTTATGTTTTACCTGATTCGAGTTTTTTACTACTCGGTTCACCCGTTTATCTTTATCTTGCAAATCATCAAGCGGAGTTAATCGATAGGATTGATTTAAAAGGGACGGTAATTTCCAACTCTTCGTATAGCAGTGTCTATGGTGATATTGGAATCATTGATGCTCAAACATTTACCATCCCGAGGATGCCAGGAGGTAGTTCTTCCCAAAAGAGCTTTAACGAGTGGGAAAAGGAACCTTTAGAGTTAAGTTATAATAGGATTTCAGGTGCAGTTCAGGAAGTTCCTATTTTTTTACCGAAACCGGCCTTCACCAATAACAAGCAAGAAATATTCTATGAAAGAATTGTTGAAAATTCGGGTTTTATTTATTCGTTTGATTATTCAGAAAACATTGTGAAATCCAATAATAGCACTTCCTATTTATCAGAGTTTTATGCAGGTAGTCAATACTTTAATCCTGCGGATTTTTACCAAGTAAGAGCCTATCAAGGTGTAAATGATTATTTGAGTGATATTATCCCAAGCCCACGATTTAGGCGGTTTTTTTATGACGAATTCAGAGAGGTTTACTATCGATTTGCATATCTCGGAGAAGAGCTTTCGTCAGACATCGAGCCTATGATTCAAACAAAAAGAAAATCTCACTACAGCATCATCATACTAGACAAAGACTTGCAGAAGATCGGGGAAACTAAATTGCCTAAGAAAACCCACCTCATGAACAATTATTTTGTCAATAAAGAAGGCTTATTCTTAGCAGTAGATCATCCCGATCATCCTGATTTTGATGAAAATTACTTGACCTTTCAAAAATACATACTAAAATGAGGT
>JAFIEW010000194.1 GCA_020832375.1 Cyclobacteriaceae bacterium | reverse complement strand
GTGATATTTATTTGAAAAAAGCTTAAAATAAGCTTCTTGAAATATATCATTTTTTTTTACAAAATAAGACAAGCGAAGCTGGTGCCACCTAGAATCTGCTGTACCTGGGACTTTTTAAGCAAGCCCATTATAAAGGATCCACGCTTCAAATCCTCAATTACTACTTTTCTTGAGGAAAAAAATTTGAACTCTTGATCCCCAATCAAATTGGTAGTAAGTAAAAAACCACTGACTAAGCAGTGGTTTTTATTCAAGTGTATAAGGCTAAGACAAGTTCTATGATTGAATTATCTCCAAATTTCGACCCAACCATTCTTGCGCTCTCCATCAGGGAATCTGACATTATAAAAGTAAACTCCATCAGGATTATCACCACCATCCCAATTGTTACGATAATCGTCACTTTGGAATACGGTGCGTCCCCATCTATTTTTTACTTCAAGTCTTACTCTTTGATCTTCACCTAAAGGAATGTTTCTAATGAAGAAGGTGTCGTTAAACCCATCATTATTAGGTGTAAAGATGTTAGGAATAAAAATGTCCGTATCACGCGGTACATTAACTTCTATTTCTATCTCACAACCATTAGCATCAGCAACGAAAAGAATATATCGGCCTGGAAATAAGCCTTCAATAAAGACTTCATAATTCAAACTTCTAGGATCCAATCTAATTTCTTCCCATTGTAACTCAAATGCCGGGTTGCCACCTTCCACAAATTGAGACTCTGCACTAATGAAATAGGGTGCAGTTCCACCTCTTACATCTGGAATTAAAATGGTACCCGTCGCTCTATCAGGTAAGCTTTGAGTCACAATTGGTGTAACCGTCTGCAACTCAGAGTTCGGTTGGCCAATGATAAAATTACGCCTCTTTTCTTGGGTGCATTCTCCATTAGCATCCGTTGATCTAACCACCAAAGTGTAATCTCCAGGCTCTAAGTCATCCATCAGTTCAAGACCTGATGAAGGAATATCACCTGTAATGGACCCTGAACCAATTACAGACTCAGAACCTCTTGCGCGTACTTGCCATACAGTATTGGCATCTCCAGACTGATCAAGAGAGGTGATGAATACAGAGCCTAATTCTCCAAAGCAAGAGGCATTTTGGTTTTCAAATTCAAAAGCAAGCTCTACAATATTCGAATTAATAAGGAAACCAAATTTTCTGTTGGGACATCCAATCGCTAAAGCGCTAACTTCAACATTGTATGAGCCAGGCTCAAGATTGGTGATTTCAAAGGTGGACTGACTTGTGATTTGCTCTCCTACTGTGGACACACTATCAGTAGCTAACCACCATCTAATCTGATAAGGCGGTGCTGGCGAGGCCTCCCCATCAATAATAACAGTAAGTGAACCTGGTCGGAATCCTCCATTCTGAGCACATCTGGGATTATTTTCAATCACTCCAAAACTAACTTGACCATCAAAAATAACTTGTGTCTCTTCGACTAAGCTACACCCTTGAGAGTCACGAATTTCCACTACAACAGTACCAGGTCGCTGACCACTCACCTCTAGGGTTTCTCCAAAGTTAACATCATCTCTTACCAATTGACCTGCCACAAAGACCGAATACGGGGCGCCATTACCACCACTGATGTCTGAAATCATGATTGTCCCATCATTTTGATCGCAGCTGGCCTCTCCACCACTGATCAACGCAAAAACTGGACTTTCAGCAACGCTGTTGATAATTAATTCAACCGAGCTTACACATTCATCATCTATGGTGTTGGCAATTTGAACGCTATAGTTACCTAATGCTGGTAGCCCTGTTACACGATTGCCACTTGTAAACTCATTCCACGGCTCACCAGAATTCAATCGCCAGAAATATGGGTTGCTACCACCACTCGTTACAGTAATTCTAGCTGCACCCGTTTCGTCTTCACCAAAGCATATAGCATCTTCAAAGTCAGAAGCTTCCACTGTTAAATCGCCAATGGTTCGTATGGTAAACGTCAGGTTACAAAATACATCTCTCTGGCTCAATCTTAAAATGTAGTTACCTGGAGGTAGATTATCAAGGCTAAACGTTTCGCCTGCTACCACATTATCAGATTCAACAATCTCTCCGCTACTTCTTAATATAGCCTCTGCTCTCACCGCTCCAACAAATGGGCTTGATGCTACTATGAATGAAACGGTACCGGAGGATTGAGGATCATTACAAGCAACTTGAGTTGTCTCCAAACTTCCCGGTACTAATGGGAATAAAGTACAGTCTTCACCTTCGGGAAGATCACACCTGTTAGTCAATGTAAAATTAACTTCACCACCACAAGCATCATCATCTGATATGGTGTAGGTAAACACAACAGTTTGACCTTCATTTAAACCACTTATATCTACAATACCATCGTTAATATCAAAACCAGTTGCTGTCCAAACACCAGAGGAAGGACTTACACCTGATTCCTCAAACAAGTCAAATTGACTTGGATCGGATAAGTCATTAACACAGACTGTTGATGAAGCATTTTCGATATCAATTTCAATACCTTCGATTTCAAGTAATTCCTCAAAGATTCTTTCCTCATCATCGCAGCCTTCGACGCTTGCTACTACAGCAAGATCATAAATACCTACTGAAAGTGTAGAAGTTATAGTAATAACCTGAGGGCTACCTGGAGAAACAAAACTACCTTCGAAAATTTCAAATTCGTCACCTGAAGGATCAATGGCAGTAATCACGTAATTGATATTTGCCTGCAAGCCATCTATAAGAAGTTCAAATGAATCATCGTCAGCACAAACTGTTCCATCAATCACGATATCTAATGAGCTTACATCTGGACTTTGGGAGATGAGTATGTCGAAATTATTGGATGCTTCACATCCGTTATTTTCAACAGTGTAAGTCAACGGTACAACTTCACCTGCAAGGCTGCTTAGATCTAGAGTGGTAATTTGATCACCATCTGCGTCAGTGAATACTCCTCCCAGATCTGCCTCTAAGAATTGAGTGATAAAATCATCATCAAATGAAAGAACACCGATATCATTACAGAAGGACAACTCCTCTACATCACCTGCATTTGGCGTTTCACCAATGCTGATCTCAGCTGTCTGATCTAAAGTTACGGGTTCACAAGTTCCAATATTAGCAACAATTCCTATAGTAAAATCTCCCAGTCCTAAAATAGCGGTATTTACCATAATCTCCAGATCACTTCCAGTACCTGGATCACTGGATGCCAAAACCTCTTCATCGAAAACAACATCATATACAACTCCAGCTTCCGCGTTAATAATAGTTATAATAAGTACGTCATCATCACAGAGCTGAGCAGTGTTAAGCTCAAAAACAGTATCTTCACTTGGCTCAGGAACAATGTTAACAATAAGGGTTGCATTATCATCGGGACAAGAGCCACCATCAACTGTATAGGTGAATTCATTTAAGCCAACGGATAAATTAGCTACTAATTGAACCGGGGCTATCTCATTTTCATTAATATCTGTCCATATACCTCCTGCATCTGGATCACCCTCCAGTAAATCAAAAAGATTAATCTCTGTATCAGTGTCACAAATATCCACTTCTGTATCATTCCCGGCAAATGGACCTTGAGTCACCTCCACAGATCCTACGAAAAGCTCACGCTCGCATTCACCATCAAAGGAACCTACTAAGGTAAACTCCTGTGTGCCTACTTCAAGGCCTTCGATATTAAATACAATATCACCGTTGGAAACCACTCCAACGAAGCTCAATTCTCCAAAAGTGATGCTATAATCAACATCGTCTTGTGGATTGCTAAGCGTAATAACAAGATCATCTGTCGTACAAATTTCTTCAGATGACAGCACAAGATCATCTTCATCGATTTCTTCCACATCCTGGAAAGTAAAACTAAATCGAGCGGCTTCACTAAATCCACATTCTCCCTCCTCTGCCTCGTAGTCTACCAATACAATGTATTCCTGATTGGCAACTGGAGCGGGGAAGCCAGTGAATATTTCAAAGTCGTCTATATTAAAAAGAAAAAATTCATCATTATCCTCAAAATACGTATTTTCTACTCCATCAAGAATTACTCTCCATCTGAAGGAGGCATCTACAACTCCAGCTGGTGCACTTACTTCAAAGTCTATCAACTCAGATCCTGAGAGGAAGTCTTCCAAACAGAAAATTAAGTCTACCTCCTCACTCTCAATTATTGGGGCTGGTAGCTGATCGAAGTCACTATCTATAGTAAATTCAAATGTGGCGGAGCAATCACTGAAATCACTATTAGATACAACAAGCGTATAAGTTCCTGCGGTCAAGTTGTTCAGCTCCAAATTATCCGTAGGTAGTAAGGTTGCAGAAAAGCCAACATTATTTGAGATAACGATAGTAGTAAAGTTTGGCTGTACATCAACAATTTGAATGCTACCATTAGGATTGTCACAATCCGTTTGATCATTGATTGTCAGGGTCAGAATATCGTCTATATCAGCATCTTCAGGAATATCACATTCTAATACGATACATTCATCATCATCTGCATCGCGAATCGTAAGTGTAAGCTCAGCTGTTTCGAAAATGGTCTCCTCCAGACAATTACTTGCGTCATTACCTGCTTCAATACGAGCCCTTACTTGGTATGAAGTACCCGCTTCAAAGTCAAACGCGATATCTTGTCCAGCTAAAGTAATACCTGTACCGATTACATCGCTACCGATCAACCACTCTACAGTAGGCTCTGTACCAGCATTTTCAATATCTTCCAAAGTTAATGAGATAGTATTTACCTCATCTAAGCAAACCTCTGCATTTATTAATACCGCATTAACAGAAATATTAACAGGAATGATTTCAACAGTTACCGTTGCTACTGAAGGCTCACAAGGTGTATTTTGTACGGTATAAGTAAAGGTAAAAGTGCCAAAATCAACATTCACTGGGTCAAAAATACCATCTGAGTCTATAGATCCCACACCGTCTACATTCAACCAAGTGCCTCCTGTTTGAGCATCATCACCTAATAAATCAAATAGGTTGACTGGATCATCATCGGGGCATACCTCAACCGTTACATCTTCTCCAGCATTTGGTAATTCATTAACTCGAATAGGAATCGTTTGAACTAGTTCTACTTCACCACAAGCGGCATTTTGAGCTACAACTCTCAAATCATAATCGCCGGCATCTAAGCCAGATAAATTAATTGAAAGATCCAGATCATTATTTGCACCCAAAGGAGAAGTGATTAATTCATTAGCACCTGCAAAAACAGTATAGCTAACTCCGGCTTGAGCGTTAATAATGGTTAGGTCAAATGTTGAATTAGCACAAAACTCATCTTCATCATTTTGAATACTGAATGTAACAGCTGCATCAGGGCTTGAAAGTACATTGATAGTGGCTACTGCTTCATCATCATCACAACCTGCAGCTGATACCGTATAGGTAAAGATATTTTCTCCTAAATTAAGATCATCAATTTGTTGAATGGCATCAACGATAGTGCCATTTGTATCTCTCCAGACCCCACCAGTATCAGGAGAGCCTGCGAGCACATCAAAAAGATTGACTTCATCCTCGTCTTCACAAACTTCAACCAATCCATTGTTTCCAGCATTTGGACCTTCATTGATAGTGATGCTTTCTGTTTGATCTAGCGTTACTGGGTCACAAGTACCAATAGTAGCTACAATTTCAAGAGGGAACACACCAACACCTAATACCGAAACATCTACCGCTACCTCTAAGTCTGCACCTGTACCAAATTCACTGACTGCCAATGATACTCCATCGATAAATACCTCATAAGAGACATTAGGCTCAGCATTCTGAATGGTAACCGTTAGCGTCTCATTATCACAAAGCTCACTTGCAGAAAGGCTGAAAGTAGTTTGATCAGAAGGTTGTGGAACAACATTAACAATGACCTCTGCTTCATCATCTGGACATCCACCAGCCGATACGGTATAATTGAATCTATTTTCTCCGCTATTAAGATCACCGATCAATTGAACAGCGTCTACTATGTCTCCAAGTTCATTGGTCCAAACTCCCCCACTAGTAAAATCTCCAGAAAGTAAGGTATTTAAATCTACCTCGGTATCAGTATCACAAATAGCAACCGTAACATCATCACCAGCTGAAACCGCTTCATTAATGGTAATGGTTTCAGTATCAGTTAAAATTACGGCAGGACAATTAGCTATATTTGCCTCAATTGAAAGATCATAACTACCTACTGCAAAACTTGAAAGATCAACAGTTAAGGTTAAATCGGTGCCATCACCAGGTGCTGAAGTTATAACAAGATCACCATTTAAGAATATGGAATAAACAACATTTGACTCAGCACTATTAATAGTTAAATCAAAACTACCATTTTCGCAAATTTCGGTGGCCGATAAACTAAAGCTCGTCCCTGCATCTGAAAGGGGTGTAACATTGACCGTTAAGGTGGCGACTGCATCATCGCATCCACCGCCATCCACTGTGTAAGTAAATTCGTTTGGCCCAACCGATAGATTAGCAACTTGCTGAACCGGGTCAACTTCAACCCCAGTATTGTCAGTCCAAATACCGCCAGCATCAGGATTACCTTCTAATAAATCAAAGAGGTTCACCTCTATTTCATCGTTGCAAATATCAACTTCTGTATCAATGCCAGCATTTACTCCTTCTGTTATGGTAACTGAGCCAACTTGTGTTAGAGTAACTGGGGCACAATTTCCTATATTAGCGACTATCTGTACGTCAAAAGTACCTAAGCCTAAAGAAGCAACCGCCACTTGAAAAGTAAGGTCAGCCCCAGTCCCTACAGGACTCTCGCCCACCTCTTGGCCATCTATCAAAACAGTGTAGACAACAGCCTGTTCTGCATTCTCTATCGTGATTGATAAAGATTCATTCTCACATAATTCGTCATCAGCCAATGAAAATATAACATCCTCATTAGGCTCAGGGACGACATTAACAATTACAGTTGCATCATCATCAGGACATCCACCACCCAAGATGGTATAGGTAAATTCATTTACACCAGCTGATAAATTAGCAATTATTTGTACTTGACCTACTTCATTGCCATCTGCATCAGTCCATATACCTCCTTCATCAGGATTATCTGTAAGAGCTGCAAATAAATCAATCTCAGTTTCTGTATCGCAAACTGATATCTCGGCTCCTACCCCTGCATTAGGTTGAGCAGAAACTTCAACCAACACTCTTTGATCTAGAGTAATGTTACTGCACTCACCACAAACAGTAGAGGCAACAACGCTTACCTCATAGTTTCCGACCGCTAGAACGCCAGCATCTAAAATGAGATCATTTCCTTGTCCTGTAGCACTAATACCCGTATTGATTTCATCTAAAAATAAGGTATAAGTCACGTCTAATTGCGCGTCAACAATAGTAACAGTCAAAGGCGCATCTTCACAAACATCATTAGCGAGTATCTCTAATGTTTCATCAGGCGTATCGATAATCGTAATGGTTACCACTGCCTCGTCTGGATCGCATGGAGGATTTGAGACAACGTATGTAAATACATAGTCACCCTCTGGTAAACCTGATGTATTAAAGGTTGCACTTACAGGGTCACCGTTAGCGTCAAACCATTCACCTCCATTATTGGGAGTACCCCCTAGTTGTTCAAATAGATCAATAGAAGCATCTGGATCGCAAATATTACAAACGAAGATCTGATTATCTTCACCTGCATCAGGGCTTTCAATTACCTGAATAATTGGTTGATCAATTAATTCAATATCACCACAGTCATTGCTGGCAGTCACCAAAATTGAAATGGTTTCAGTACCCAAATCAGGTATACCTGCGTCTAGAATCAGATCTTCACCAGATCCCACCCCGCTTATTGCCGTAACATCACCATTTAAAGATAGGGTATAAGTAACACCTTCTTGAGCATCTTCAACTGTAACAATCAGTGGCGTATCTTCACAGATATCGGAAGCTAGGACACTTATATTTTCATCTGGCAAAGCAGAAATGGTCAAAACTAATTCCGCCTCTACATCTGCACAGCTGCCATCTGCTTCGATAAAATATCTAAACGTATAAGTTCCGGTTGCAACACCACTTGGATCAAAATCACCCGTAGCTGTATCTAAACTCCCAACGCCATCTATATTTTCCCACACACCAGTAGTGCTTGTTCCGGCAGGGAAAAAATCAAATAAATTAAAAGGATCAGCATCATTGCATATTTCGCCAGATGCATCAGCGATTGGATCGGCCTGTTCAGTAACAGACACACTTGGTTGATCATCTAGTTCAAGTTCATCACAATTAGGTCTAGAAGCAACTACTGTAATTTGATAATCAGCCCCTACAGCAAGTCCGGTAAAAACTAAGTTAAGATCACCACCAGTACCAGTAGCTGTAACATTAGTAGTATTGCCATCTATGAATAATTCATAATTAACTCCATTTTCACTTCCAGCCACTGTTACTACTAAATCATCGCCTTCACAAATATCTTCAGCGTTTACAGCAAGACTCGTATCTACTTGTTCAGTAATTTCAACAGTAACTGTGGCAAGTTGAGGATCACAAACACCATTATCTAAAGTGTAAGTAAAGGTGTAAATTCCAGCACCAATACCACTTGCATCAAATATACCCTCCGCGCTAACTACACCCACGCCATCCACATTTTCCCATACGCCACCCGCTTCAGCATCCGGTCCTAGAGCTATAAATAAATTAACTGCATCTTGATCGTTACATATCTGGAGTGAAGCATCATCACCAGGATTAGGAATAGGGAACACTTCTAAGTCAATGACCGCATCTAAAAATACAGGATCGCATCCTTGGGCAACTGATGCCTGCACAGAAATAGAATAGTTGCCAGCTGCTAACTCACCCATATTAATTATTAGTGGATCTACTCCACCAATACCTGTAAAACCAGAAGCAATACCGTCAATAAATATCTCATAAGTAACATCAACTTGACTTCCTGAAATCTCAACAATTATATCTTGACCTTCACAAACATCTAAAACACTGACATTCAATGATGTATCAGGCTGCTCCACTAAATTCACACGCAACTCAGCTTCGCGGGTACCGCAAGGCCCACCGTCTACTGTGTAAGTAAAAATATTTAATCCTACATTTAAGTCGCTGATATCAAAAGGGTTATCAACTATTACATCGTTTTCATCTGTCCAGATACCACCTTCATCTGGAGAGCCTGAGAGTGCTGCAAATAAATTTATCTGATCATAGGTACTACATACGAAAACCTCAGCGTCTTCACCAGGGTTAGGAATTGCAAAAATTTCTATAGATGGTTGTATATCTAAAGTAATATCATCGCAAGCATCCGAAACACTCGCGACTACGGAGATCTCTTGAACTCCAACGGGTAAAGTGCCTGCATTTAAGCTTAGGTCTGAATCAACTCCTAAACCAGTAATACCTGTATTGGCACCATTGATAAATAAGGTATAGGTAACGCCGGATTCGGCATTAGCAACTATGACAATTACTTCCTCATCCTCACAAGTATCTTCAGCTGTTACCAATAAGCTGGCATCTGGCTCCTCTACAACAGTTACTGTAACTACTGCCTCGTCAGGATCACAAGGAGGCGCCGAAACAACATAAGTAAATAAATAATCACCAGCCGCTAATCCACTAGGGTCAAAAACTCCCGAAACGGGATCACCATTGACATCAAACCATTCGCCTCCAGCATCAGGTGTACCAC
>JAFIEW010000136.1 GCA_020832375.1 Cyclobacteriaceae bacterium | reverse complement strand
ATGCGTACTTGAGGTGGATAAAAGCTTTCTATTGTTTCAATTTTTGTGGTCTTTACAGGAGTGAAATGGAGTTTTACATGTTTGATATTATACTTTTCTATCCTTTTTTCCATTTCTTCTACCCAAGTTTCACTAGTGCTAACAGAATGTATAAAATCACTTTCTCGACCGAAAAATATAGTGCTTTTACCCATTCCATATTCAAAACCCTTACTTTCTTTTTTGATGAATGCTCTGATTAATTCCAAAGCTTTTACGGGTACATTAGGAGTAATTGGCTCATTCCATCGATATAAAAAGTAAATTATTTTCAGGAAAGGATATAAAAAAAGATACCTTAGAAAACTAAAAGATAGTGAAGGCCTAGCTTTAAAATCTTTGCTAATGTAAAAGAAAGATTTCTTTTTTAACGCTTGGTCAAAAGATAAAGGTATATTCAAAATGCTGACTATTTAAAAAAGATAAAATAACCAATGCAAAGACCATGCTAAAAAGTGAAATGGTCTTCAATTAGATGCTGGTAGTATTTAATTGGACTTAAATAATAAGTGCATATTAAAAATTATTTGTAAAAAATACAAGTTTTCAGTGCCCTTGCTAAGGTGTATTTTTTGTAAGTGTTTAAAAATCAAGCTTTTTATTTATACTCTTTACCTAAATAATGAAAATTTATATGATCAGGGATTGCAAGTTTGTAATGATGATAGCCAAAGCTAACTCCCAAGCCGAGAATTATCAACTAATGAATCAACTCATATTAAAATGTCTTTTGATTGGCCAAGAGGATCGGCTCAAAATAGCTTATTGGTATTGGTTGAACTAAGCCTCTTTGGTTCTGTTTAGATCGAGTTTTATAGCCGATATAGATGATGCTATTCAAGTCATCAATAATACTTTATTGAGTCATTGTTTGATCCATAGTTTTAGATTCACCGTTTTATTCTCTTTAAATTACTTAATTTTGCTTCATGAGTCAAAGCTTTCGAACCATAGGCATGATCCTAGATAGTCCTTTTCCGCCTGATGCCAGGGTGGAAAACGAAGCCACGCATCTGATAGAAAAGGGGTATGCTGTTCATTTATTTTGTCTTTGTTATAAGTCTTCAGAGGCAGGGATATTTGTTCACAATGGTATTATTCTGCATCGTTATTTTATTAATCATGAAGTATTCAAAAAGGCGACTGCCCTTATTCATTCCTTTAGTTGGTTAGACTATTTATTTCAACCACTCATT
Organism: Cyclobacteriaceae bacterium; assembly: GCA_020832375.1. Classification (GTDB taxonomy): domain Bacteria; phylum Bacteroidota; class Bacteroidia; order Cytophagales; family Cyclobacteriaceae; genus JAFIEW01. Next base: position 8,476 of record JAFIEW010000136.1, on the reverse strand, counting down.
AAAGACTTTATTTGGCAATTATCGCCTGATGTTCTTCACGTTCATGATATGCTTTTGGCTAGGGTAGCCATTAAGATAGCACGCAGAAGGAAGGTCCCAGTCGTACTAGATCTTCATGAAAACCGTCCCGAAATTCTTCCCTATTATCCTCATATGCAGACTAAATTGGGCAAGTTACTTGTATCTATTCCCAGATGGCGAAAGGAACAGGTCAAACTCATGCAGGCAGCCGATCAGGTGATTTTAGTAACTGAGGAGGCCAAGGTAGATGCAGTATCTGAAGGTGTGCCAGCTTCGAAAATATCAGTTGTGCCCAATACCATTCGACCTGATATATTTTATCAGTACCCTGTAGATCAGTCCATTATCCGTCGTTTTGATCCTAGCTTTATTTATTTACTTTATCTCGGTGATACAGGCTTGAGAAGAGGTACGGATACTGCAATTGAGGCTTTAGAAATTTTATTGAAATCAGAGCTTAAGGTAAAGCTTATTTTGGTCGGGAGAAATAGAGAAGATCAACAGCTTAGGCAGATGGTATTAGAAAAAGGGCTTACAGATCATGTTTATCAAGAAGGCTGGCAAGACTTAAGCCTATTTCCTACCTACTTAGAGGTAGCTACCGTTTGTTTGTCATTAATCAAGCGTAATCGCCATCATGATACGACTTATGCGAACAAAATTTTTCAATACATGGCTGCCGCTCGTCCCCAAGTCGTAAGCGACTGTCCGCCCCAGCGTAGGGTGATAGAGGAGGCTCGCTGTGGCCTAGTAGTACCAGCCGATGATCCTCAAGCTACCGCCTTAGCAATTCAGTGTTTGTTGCAAAACAGGAAAGAAGCTCATCAAATGGGTGAAAATGGCAAAAAGGCAATTGCCGAAACCTGGCAATGGAAAAAAAAGGCTGGTGCACTCACTGACCTATATCGTAATCTCTTTTAAGTATGTTTCGCGATTATTTCGCGTAAGATGAGGCTTTGCGTGGAATGAGAATAGAATAGGACTTACTTAAAAATTTTCAAGTACTGCAGATTCGAGGCGGCACAAGCTTCACTTTTCTTATTTGATGGAAAAAATGATGTATTTCAAGAAGCTCATTTTAAGCCTTTAATCTTTTTTCAAATAAATACCACTTACGGTTTACGAATCATCATAATGCTAGGGGCTAAGCTACAAAATGTCTATTTTAACATTTTTGTGCAAACATTTTCACTACTGTTGAATAAAAACTGTGCACCCAACTATAGTACTATTAGTATAAATTTTATGATTTATTTATCAACAATTTACCTGTTTTAAGAATGCAAAGAATAGGCTGATCTGGTAAAAGGGCATAAAAAAACCTGCATTAATATGCAGGTTTTGTACCCAGGGCCGGAGTCGAACCGGCACGCCCGAAGGCATTGGTGTTTGAGACCAACGCGTCTACCAATTCCGCCACCTGGGCTTCTGGTGAATTGCGATGCAAATATCCATTATAATTCTTAATTTACAAAGCTATCTGCCTAAATAATCTTTTAATTGTTTGACTGAAGGTAATCTACTACTTCATCGGCTGTAGCCCTTGCAGTTCTTCCTACACCGATGATGGTTGCTGAGGCATATCCTGTCCAATTACCGTACCCCACTAGCCATAGACCATCGATCTGTTTAGCCTTCGTTCCGTTTGTGGGTATCTGCCCATGGTCGTCGAAAGCGCCTAAATTTTTTAAGTGATCTAAGGCAAAACCAAAGCCTGTACACCAAATTACTACTTCTGTTTCTAGCTCCCTGCCATCTTTGAGGACGATACTGTTCTCTGTGAATTTCGATATTCCTGCTAGCGGTTTTAAAATTTGCTTCTCTCGAGCCTTTTTTACTGATGGCATCATTACAATGTCACCCAATCCACCGACAGGCTTAAAGTCTTTACCTTCTTTTTTGGCTTGGTACTTCATCGTAGCAATCTGAAATAAACGCTTTCCATCTACCTCGTCGGGTAAAAACTTTGGTTCTGCCTCTGTGATCCAGTAGTGTTCAGCTACTTCGTCTGCAATGTCTGCCAATATCTGAGCTGCAGAGTTAGCGCCGCCTACTATCGCTACTTTTTTTCCTTGGTAGGGATGAGGGCTTTTATAATCCGCAGAGTGAATTTGTATTCCTTGAAAAACTTCTTGACCTTGGTGGTAGGGAATGTAAGGCGCCGACCATGTGCCTGTAGCGCTAATGACGCTTCTAGCGTAAAATTTTCCCACCTTGGTATCAAGCTCAAACAGCTTACCTTCTTTTCTTACATCATTTACCGTTACTGGGCGCTTTATGGGAAACTCATATCGAGTTTCGTAAGATTCTAGATAACTAATTATCTCTTTTTTCTGAGGATAATATTCTTCTGTTCGGGGCATCATTCTGCCTGGAAGTGAATTGTATTCTGCTGGTGAAAAAAGTCTAAGGCTGTCCCATGTGTGGTGCCATGCGCCTCCAGCCTTTTGCTGATTGTCTAAAATGAGAAAATCTATTTTTTTGCGTTTCAGAAAGTATGCCGCCGCCAATCCGCTTTGACCACCACCTATTATAATACATTCTACTATATTCTTTTTCATCATGCTTTCTATTTATTCAAAATCTATCAAAGCTAAAGAACCTTGATGCTAATATCAATGATGAAGGTGAAGGCTAAGGATAGGTCAATCATATGGTTAAATATAACTACTCGATATCTCGAAGCTTTGCTCTTTCTAAATCTACTTTTTGCTTCTTTTGCGAAAGATCTTCATAAGCAGCTTCTACACCGATCATTTTCTTTTCTAGCTCATTTTCCAGTCGTACAGAATCTTTCTTGTTTTGCTCTAATTTTAGTTCTAATTCAGCCCTTTCATCCTTGTTTTTTATAAGTTCATTTTTTAAATCCATCTCTTCTTTTATCAGTCGCTGATGGACCCTGCTACTCTTAGTAAGCTCTTTTTCTGCTGTTTCTACCATATCGTTGATCATGTCACGATAGTACACAGCAGAGATCCGCTGCAAGTGTTGTCTCAATCGATCAAGTTCTTCAGCCTGGGGGTTTTCCAAGCCAATTAAAACTTTGGAAGACGCTTCTGTTTCACGATAAATCCGAGCATATAGATGGTTATTGTAGTCCCTTGGCTCATCGACCGAATAAAAGGCTCTGGCGCTTTTTACTTTACCGAGTGTTTTTAGTTCGCGATAAAGCATATTATCAACCTCCTTTTCTGTTCCCTCCAAGATCACCGAAAAGCCCCTTACTTTGTTTTTACCTGCATCAAAGCGGTCTTCTTTCACCTCAAACATTTGAGCATTGCCTGGAGTCGGTATACCTATAACAATTGATAACAATAAGATATAAATAACAAATTTGAATTGCATTTCTCTGTTGCTGGGTTAAATTTAAAGATCTCGTTTTATTTAAAATAAAAGCTACGTAAAGGTACAATGATTATTGTATAGAGTGTCGTCCGATAGTTTTTTTTAGTTGTTCTTGTATTCTTTAGAGCCCAGCGTTTATTATATTTCGTCTAAATTTCTAAGCCTATTTGTGCAGGTAAAATAATTGCTGTTTCAACAGCGTTTGAATCCGTAATGATGAAAATATGAGTGGGTAAATTTTTATGTATGGAATTTTTATTTTTAGAAATAGGCAAACATATTGAAATCACAACGTCTATTAAATGTCAGTTTTATCCTTGCTTCAACAAGCGAGAGTAAGGTGCTTTTGTGTTTCATTAATTTAAACGATAAAATGTTTTCTACTATGGTGGTTAAAAGTGTATTGGGTTTCCTGTTATTTCTTTGTGTTGGTTTTTCAGTATTCGCTCAAGATGCTGACGCTATTAAGGGTGAATGGCTCACTTCTAATGAAGATGCTCATATCAAAATCTACAAAGCTACGAATGGCAAATATTATGGTAAGATCAGTTGGCTCAAAGATCCTCTTGATGAAAACGGCAATCCACTAAAAGATAATCTTAACCCTGATAATAGCAAGAGGGAGCAAGAAATCATGGGTCTCATACTACTCAAAGGCTTTGAATACACCGATGATAATTTTTGGGATAACGGTAAGATCTACGATCCCGAAAAAGGAAAGGAATACAGCTCTAATCTCAAATTGAAAGATGCTAATACCTTGGAAGTAAGAGGGTACATTGGGGTGTCTTTTGTAGGCAGAACAGAAACATGGAAAAGGCATCAATAGAGATGGGTTTTCGAATTGAGCCTTTCTTCATCTAGCATGACAAAATACTAATTACTTTCAAATATTTTGTATGCTCTAAACTACCATAGCTTGTTCTCTATGTTAAGGTTAGCATGCTTACTCAATTGATGTTCACTTCAATTGAATAGTTGAAAAGCAAAACTCTAAAGCACCTATTTCATAGCTTAGCTTTATACATTTAGTAATAAATATTGCTTTTCATCAACTTAATACTTTGTAGATATTGACCTATTATATGCTCATTCCATGAAAAACCTTTTATTTATAATTGCTGTGTTCAATGAACTTTAGAGTAGCTGTTTTTATTTTAGTCACACTTCTTGCATCCTTTGACCTTAAAGCACAACAAGGCGTATCTGGAAACATCAAAAGTGAGGAGGGGGAATCGCTAGGTTTTGCTACGATTTACGTGAGTAATACCCGCATAGGAACAGCTTCTAATCAAGATGGGCAATTTAAATTAGACCTTCCACCTGGTGATCACCAGCTGGTCTTTCAATACATGGGCTTTAAAACGGTAGGCCAAAAGGTAAATGTGAAGCCTAATACCTATATAGATTTAGAAATCGTGATGATTTCTCAAACTTACCGACTTCCCGACCTTTCTATTGGAGAGGACAATGATGACGTGGCTTCCCAAATTATGCGGAGAGCGATAGCTAAGGCCAAGTTTTATCAGATGGTAGTAACGTCGTTTGAGACTGAAGTTTACATCAAAGGTTCAGTTGATTTACAGAAAGTACCCCGATTGGCAAAGCCCTTGCTCAAGAGAGAGGGCATAGATCCTGATCAGGCGATTACTGTGGAGTCAGTGTCAAAAGTGAGTTATGAGCGGCCTAGCAAATATAGCGAGGAGGTGATTTCATTTCGTTCTACGCTCGAGGAGCTAGATCGCCCAAGTGTATTCTTCATTGGCAGCTTTTATGAAAATGAAGTCTTTGGTGCGAAGTCTCCACTGGCACAAAATGCTTTCAGTTTTTATAGGTTTGAGTTATTAGGGTATTTTAGAGATCAAGGGGTAGGAGTAAATAGGATAAAAGTCACTCCAAAGCGAAAGGGGGTGAACTTGTTTTCAGGGACTATATATATCATTGATGATCTTTGGAGTATTCACAGTCTCGATTTAAAAGCTAATTTACGAAATGCAAGGGTTAGGATGCGTCAAAATTACAGTCCAATGGAGGAAGATATATGGATGCCTACCACTCAGCAATTTAAGATCGGTCAAAAGCTCTTTGGCTTTGAGTTTGATGTAGATTATGTGTCTTCGACAAAGGGTTTTGAGTTGGTACTCGATCAGCAGCTGTTGGAGCGCATTCGCGCAGAAGAAGTGGCAGCAGAGCTTCCGGAAGTGCCTGAAGAAGAAAACCCATCAGATGAAGACGAGGCTTTTGAAGATTTCTCATTCCAAGAAGAACCTAAAATTTCAAATAAAGAGCTCAAAAAGATGCTCAAAGAATATGAGAAAGAAGAGGTCAGGAGGGAAACTAGCGATAAGCGTATCGTATCCCAGAGAAATATAAGTATGGATTCTGTGGCTAAGCAACAGCCAAAATCTTATTGGGATGAGGTGAGAAGGGTGCCTCTTACTGAAAAAGAAAAAGTCACTTATGAGCAATTAGATAGCCTAGAAAATCAAAAAAAGGAGGACAGCATTCAGTCTGAAGAGAGCAGAGTCCTCAATTGGTTGATACCCATCACCGGGACCAACGAAAAGCTGTCTGATAGCTGGCGTTTTGCTTTGACATCTATCTTGCCAGCATCGGGCTTTAATACGGTAGATGGTACTTTTCTAGGTACCGAAGCAAGCTTTTTCATGCCTTCCAACGACGAAAACGAAGATAAAATCAGGTATCGGATGAGCAGCTCTTTACGATATGCTTTTGCTAGGCGAGCTTTTAACTATGATTTTGGTGTTGGAATGAGTACACCAGGAAGCCGATCTGCCACCATACAGCTAAGTGGGGGTAGAAGAATTCTTCATTTTAACGAAGAACAACCCATTTCAAATATTTTGAATAGCTTTTCTACCCTTTGGTTGCGAGAAAATTGGGCACGGCTTTTCGAGGAGAATTTCGTACGCATGACCTTTTTTAAAACCCTTGCAGACGGTCTTAGCCTGAGCGCAAGGCTGGAATATCTGGATCGACAAGACCCTTTAATTAATAATTCAGATTTTAGCTTCCTTTCTTGGGGAGATAGGGAGTTTATGAGTAATCGCCCCGAGAATGTTAATCAGGATTTAGTTGATTTTGAAGCGCATCAGCTAGCTAGGTATGGCATGAGGTTGACTTATAAGCCATGGATAAGGTATCGCATCTTTAATGATCGCAAGATAGAAATTAGCGATGGGTCGCCTATATTTCATTTAAACTATCGGGGAGGAGCTACCTTGACTTCTTCAGCGACAGATTACTCTTTTCAGCATCTTCAGCTAGGTATGCAGTTTAGGAAGCGACTTGGTATTACTGGAGATTTTCATTTTAAATCTCAAGTGGGTACTTTCTTCGGCGGGCAGCCTGCATTTATGGATTTCCATCATTTTGATGGTAACCAATTGTTTCTTCAAGCCGGAGACTACATTAGTAAATTTCGAAACTTAGACTATTATCTTTTTAGTACATCAGAGCGATATGTTGAGGTACATCTTCTTCAAGAGTTTAGGCAACTGTTTTTGACTCAAATAGCTTGGCTTCAGCTTGCGGGTATCAATGAGGCGCTTTTTGTCCATTATCTTGCTACACCTTCTGGCGACTATGGTGAGATCGGCTATGCTATTAATAATATTTTTAATCTATTTAGACTTGAGGTAGCTTCATCATTTCCTGCCAGAAGATATGACCAAACGGTATTTAGAATAGGAGTTACTTCACTTATCTTTTAGTGGAGATGTATCTATATACCTCGCTAGTTTCCTGTTAGCGAATTACACAGCCAGGAGCCCGTTGGGAACTTGTTGCAATGCGATCACCTTTCAAGCTATTTTCTATGGCTTGCCGTAAATATTGTACATTTACTGCTCTTTCAAGTTGAGGGTTATCATCGATTGCTCCTTTGTAAATTACTTCAAAACGATTGTCTAGAGGCCGCAGAACATAGGCTTCTGGAAGCTTTTCGGCCCCCATTAACTTTACCAAGCTTCTGTCGCTATCCTCAAGGTAATAGCTGATATGAGGTTTAGATCGAAGCATATTTTTTATCTGATCGATTTCATCTTCTGTTGACTCTCCTACAGTAGGATTAACCAGCATGATGGGCAACTGAGATTGAAAGTCTCTAATGAGCTTATCAATACGGCTTTCATAAAGCTTTGAAAATGGACATTGTCGATTGGTGAAAAGCACCACCACCAAGGGTTCATTTAGAAAGTCTTGTAGCTCTATGTTTTCACTATTTACAAGATTGGTAGCTGTAAAATTTGCCACATTTGTCTGTGCGTTTGCTTTAGTAATAAATGGTGCAATTAAAATAAGGATGATCAGGTAGGTAGAAGCTTTCATTGCTGTCGTATTTGAATGGCATTTTTTTTAAAAATCACCACTATAGGTAATTCATCAATATAAAAATATACTTCTTACAATTATCAATCAAAGAAATGCAAGCTTTATTTTTCTTCTTCACAATATCGCATTCGTTCTTTTAACATTTGGTTAAATACTTCATTTTCATTAACGTATTTTTTTTGAAAGGTGCCTGCAACCTCTTGCAACTTTAGGCTGATAATTAATATTTCTTTTTCCAATGAGTCTGTTTTATTGGCTATCGGCTCAGTGGCTTCTAATTTTAATTTTGCACATCTTAATTGCACGATTACATCTACATCTCTTTTCATAGCGTATTTATGATAGATGATATAGCCCCACCAAGAGATAAAGATGAAAATCAGCAAGAGCCCTATCTTACGCTTTGGTTGATCGATATAGTTGAAAAAGTTTAAATTCATATGCATCTTTTTTTTAGCGCATCGTCGGAAAAATTTAATTTTTGAGTTGATGGCTTCATGTATCTTTCAAGACATCAAAAGTATTCAATTCATATTCGTTATTTTTAAAAAATGTATGAGTGAGTCATTTGATGTACCAAGGCCGTAGTTTTTTTAATGAGCGAAGGAAACAGTCTCAATTCAATCTTGAATTTGTATGCGCATTTTTCGATCACCTTCACTTTGATTTAGATTGAACGTTTTGATATTAAATTTTTTCAACATTAGAGGTTATCACGAATTATTGATTATGTGAGGAAAATTGGTTGACCTTAGTT
>JAFIEW010000135.1 GCA_020832375.1 Cyclobacteriaceae bacterium | reverse complement strand
TAAAACTTAGTACTTCCTTTGAAATTTAATATGCAAACAAGCGGATATGCATAAAGATTTAAGCTTCATAAATTCAAATCAATACTAGAAGGATACTTTAATTTTTATGAACACTTTTTATTTAAAAGTTTGATCTTAATGTTTCATGTGAGCTCTTACCAAAAGCTGGGCATCGAAGCCAAGTTTTAAAAACTACGGTTGGTGGATTTTGATAGCTACTATTTAAAGTGAGTTTTGATGTAAGAAAAGATTATTTTTTAAATAAGCGTTACACCATCGTGTTTCCCCTGACCTCCTGCTTATTTGCCGCTTGAACGCAATGTTATTTTGCATTATGTGCTTTTGTACAAATATTAATTTCAATAAATCCTTCGATTTAAGCAAAAAAATGCCTGACATATTTTTTCATTTTAACTTCTCTCCTATCTTTGCAGGTGCAGTAAAATAATTTATTGCGTATTTAAACCCAAACTTAACTAATTTATTATGAAGAGAAATCTACTATTGAGTATGTTACTCTTACTGTTTGCAGTAGGGAGTGCGTGGGCTCAGGAGAGAACCGTAAGAGGTACGGTTACAGGAGATGGAACAGGTGAAACTTTACCTGGAGTTAACGTCTTTTTAAAGGGTACTAGCACAGGTGTTGTTACTGATATTGACGGTGTTTTCACTATCAATGTTCCGGGGAATAACGCAGTGTTAGTGTTTTCATTTATTGGTCTTGAAACCAAAGAAGTTGCTGTTGGTGCTAGATCGATAATTGATGTTGAATTATCTGACGCTTCTCAGCAACTTAGTGAGGTTGTTGTAGTAGGTTATGGTACTCAGTCAGCTGCACTTTCAACGCAAAGTGTGTCTACAATCAAATCTGATGCCTTTGAAAACTTTCCAATTATGACTGCTGCAGATGCCCTTCAAGGACAGGCTGCTGGTGTTCAAATGACAGGTGCATCTGGTGTGATTGGTTCACAACCTAATGTAAGAGTTAGAGGTGTTGCTTCGATTACTGGAGGTTCTCAGCCTTTATATGTTGTGGATGGAGTTCCTATGAATGATGCTTCAGGTGCAGCATATTCGTCTACTGCAGGTTCTCCTGTAGCGCTTAACCCACTACAAGAACTTAACCCTAATGAGATTGAATCAATCACGGTTTTAAAAGATGCATCGGCTGTTGCCATTTACGGTTCTCGTGGTGCAAATGGTGTAATTCTAATCGAAACAAAGAAAGGAAAAGCAGGAAAAACTCAGATTAATGTTGAGCATTATCAAGGTGTTTCAGAGCCTACTGTCATCAGACCATATATGTCAAGGCAACAGTACGATACCTATGGACAAGCTTATTTTGGTGATACACCAGAGGAGTGGAATGACTTCATTGGAGGGGCTTTTGGACCATCAGGTTTAGAAGGCTTTGACTGGGTAGATGCTGTTACTAATCAAGGAAGTATTCAAAATACTCAGCTTAGTGCTTCTGGTGGTAATGAGAAAACTAAATTCTTCTTATCTGGAACATACTTTACACAGGATGCATATACTATAGCTAATGAGGTGGAAAGATTTAACGGTAGATTAAATGTATCTCACCAAATTAATGACAGAGCGCGTTTAGGGGCTAACATTGGTATGTCTGCATTATTTAATGATCGAATTAACTCAGATAACTCTACTTTTGCACCACAAACAGGTGCTTTCTTACAGTTACCTTATGTAACACCAAGATTAGAAGATGGGTCTTTCAGAAGAACCGGCTTTATTCCTAACTTCTTGGCTTTGGAAGAAACTTCATTCTTTGAGTACATCACAAGAAGATCTACAGCAAATGTGTTTTTCGAGTATGATATTCTTCCTGGTTTGACTTTCAAAACTGATTTTGGTGTTGACCTTTTTCAATCTGAAGAGTCAACTAGATATGCTGATATCATTACTCCAGGTGGTTCTGCAAGTAAGTTTATTCGTCAAGACAATAAGTTCCTTACTACGAATACCCTTAACTATGAGTGGATTTCAAACGATGGTGACCACTATTTTAGTGCCCTTGCTGGTCAGTCTTATGAGCAAGCTGATTTTAATAGTATTGGAGTTGCCGGTACAGGCTTTGTAAGTGATGGATTGCCTAATACTGCGTCTGCTGCAACTCCAACGACTACTACAGCTAGCTGGACAGGTTGGAGCTTGTTTTCTCTGTTCTCAAGAGCAAATTATCGTTACCAAAATAAATATTTGTTTGAGGCATCATTAAGAAGAGATGGTTCTTCACGTTTTGGGGAAAATTCTCGTTACGGTAATTTCTATGCTGTATCCGGTGGATGGATCATTTCTGAAGAGAGCTTCTTTAATTCAAGCGTTGTAGATTTCTTAAAATTAAATGCTAGTTATGGTACAGCTGGTAATGATAGAATAGGAAACTTCTCTTCTTTAGGACTTTATGGAGCTGGTGCTCTAGGAGATTATGCTGGAAATCCTGGTCTATTTCCTTCGCAAGCTGCAAATGTTAATTTAGGTTGGGAAGAAACAGCTCAATTAGACATTACACTTACAACAAGTATGTTTAATAATAGATTGAATGTTGAAGCTTCAGTTTATGATAAAACCACTACAGGTCTTTTGCTTAATGTTCCTCTTCCTTTCACTACTGGTTTCCCTAACTTCACAGAGAATGCAGGTGAAATGAGAAATAGAGGTATTGACTTAATGATCAATACTAAAAATATAGAGACTGGAGATTTCTCATGGTCAACTAGTTTTAACATTGGATTCCTTGAGAATGAAGTATTATCATTACCTGGAGCCAACTTAGATGATGAAGGTCGTGAATTTATAGCTAACACAGCAAGTCAGAGAGCTATTGTTGGTCATCCAATCAACACCTTCTATCTTATCAGAGCTAATGGTGTAAATCCTGAGACTGGTGATCACGAATGGTTAGATATTAACGGAGATCCAACTTTAAGTCCACTTGCAAGCGATCGAGTAATTGCAGGTCAAGCGCTTCCTACTTATACTGGTGGTCTTACTAATAACTTTAGATATAGAAACTTCGATTTATCGGTATTCTTCACTTTCGTTGGAGGTAATAGCATTATGTATGATGACCTTAGATTCATGTACAGCCCTGCAAACGTACTCTCTTTCAACTTAGATCCTAGGATCTTAGATTTCTGGCAGCAGCCAGGTGATCAGGCTTTCGCTCCTAGTATGTCAAGTCCTACAAGAAATACATTTGCTCAAAGATCTACTCAGCAGCTTATAAGAGGAGATTACTTCAGACTTAGAAACTTGACCTTAGGTTATTCAGTTCCTAAAAGTGTCTTAGATAGGACTTTCCTTACTAAAGCTAGAGTTTATGTGCAATTGCAAAACTGGTTCACTTTCTTCTCAGATGCTTTCGATTTAGGTTTAGAGCCTGAGGTTAATGACGGTGGTGGTGTTTCTCAATTTGCTGGAGAGTCTTTCTTCACGCCTAATCAGGCCCGTATGGCAACTGGTGGTGTTAGCTTCTCATTCTAAGAATTTTTAAATAAAAGGAATTATGTTAAAAAAATATATATTATCTATCGCCTTAGGTGCCGCACTTATCGGTGCAACCTCTTGTGATAATCAATTGGATTTACAACCTGAACAATCTCTTTCAACAGAGCTAGCTTTTAGTGACGCGCTAGCGGCTAGAGGCTCTGCCTTGGGTGTTTATTCATTGGCGCAGGTCCTTGATGTTTATGGTTCGATGCCTCAAATTATAGGTGATTTTCAATCTGACAACGTCGATTTTATTGGTTCGTTTCCTACTTTACAGGATATACGACTATATGATACACGTTCAGATAATGGATCTATTTCAACCATTTGGTCTACGAATTACAGAGTGATATTAGCGGCAAATGCTGTTATTGCGAATATGCCTAATGTACCAGATGCTAGTTTATCACAAGATGAAAGGACACAACTTGTAGCAGAAGCTAGATTTGTGAGAGCTTTGATTTATCGTCAGCTATTAGATCTATTTGCTCAGCCAGAGGCAGTAGCTGGTCCAGCTTCTGATGGAGTTCCACTAGTAGTTGATCCATTTGTCGGAGAGGTTGATTTTCCTGCAAGGGCTTCTGTAGGTGAAGTAAATAATTTTATAAGAACGGAATTAGAAGCGATCATTGATGATTTACCAGACAGCCACGGTGGTGTTTTTGCTCACGTAAGGGCAACTAAGGCTGCAGCTCGTGCTTTGCTTGCTCGCCACCATTTGTATTTGAATGAATTCACAGAGGCTGGTAATTATGCGCAACAGGTGATTGATGATCCAGTGACAGCTTTAGCTCCCAATCATAACTTTTGGGGTAGTGCTAACTCTACTCCAGAAGATATTTTCGCTATTTTTAATAGTGAAATTGACAATGGAAGAACTGGTTCAGGCGGCTGGGCTTCCTTTTACAATCCGGCTGAAAATAATGCTAGAGGAGATTGTCCTTTTTCAGCTGATTTAGTGGCTTTATTTGAAGCTGAGCCAGGTGATGCTCGTTTTGACGATTTGACACAAGTGGGTCAAAATGGTAGAGTATATACAACTAAGTTTCCTGATGCAATAAACAATACTGATAACTCACCGGTGTTGCGAGTTACGGAAATGTACTTAACGGTTGCTGAGGTTCAGGCTAGAGCTGGTAATTCTGGCGCTGCATTGGATATCGTCAATCAACTTAGAGACAGAGCTGGATTACCTGCACTATCAGGACTAACGGGTCAGGACTTAATTAATCAAGTATTAGTTGAGCGCCGAAAAGAGCTTTGTTTCGAAGGAACTCGTAGAATGGATCTTTTAAGATTAAATCTACCGTTGAGACCTGCTGGTAACCCGCAATTTGATAGAGCTCAACCAGGTGCGGATAAAACAATCCTTCCTATACCTCAAAGGGAGAGAGATATTAATCCAAACCTAACTCAAAACACAGGTTATTAATTGATTTTAAAAGGTTGCCAAATGGCAACCTTTTTTATTTTATTTTTAGTAATTTTAAGCTGAATTAAATTATATCAGCTTATGAGATTTCTTTTACTTACAACCCTTCTTTTTTTAAGTCCCTACATTGTATTTTCACAGGGTATTTCTCCTATCATTGATTCCGATAGACAACTTCAATTGTCACTCATTTCTGAAGGAAAGTCTCCTAAACGTTATTTAGTAAAGTTTAATAGTCAAGATTTAGCTGAATTATACTTAAATGAAGCAGCATCTAAGAAAAACCACTCTAATGTTCACTTGCGGGAATTTGACAATAGGGTATTCGATAAAATCAGCGGTAAGTCTTTCTTAAAAAGGGAAAGTGGCCGGTTAAAGTCTCTTGATGGCCTGGTAGAATTGTCTTTTGATACAGAGGTAACTTCAGAGATTTACAATTTTTTTTCAAATAATCCTGATGTGAGGTATTTTGAAGAATATCCAATTTATTTTGTTCATCAAAGTAATGAGCCAGAGAAAGTTGAATTCAATGACCCAAGATTTACAAGCGGCGATCAGTATGCATTAAACCTAATTAGTGCTAGGCAAGGTTTAGCATTACTAGATAATCCTACGCCTATAAGAGTTGCTGTAGTCGATGATGCTGTTTATGTTGATCATCCTGATCTATTTGATAATGTAGACTTAGCAGCTTCCTTTGATGTTGCTGATAACAATGACAACCCTAACCCTCCACTTGAAGGCCAAAATATCGCTTCAGAGTTTCGCTTTTCACACGGAACACATGTAGCTGGTATTATAGGTGCAACCTCTAATAACTCTCTTGGTATTGCGTCAATCGGTAATAACATTCTTCAAATAGTAGGAATAAAAGCAACTAGAAACAATACTAGTAACACCAGGGCTATTGAGCAGCCTATTTTAGGTGTCAGTAGAGCAATTAGCAATGGGGCTAGAGTAATTAATATGAGTTTTGGAGGTCCGTCTTTTTCTCAAGCCTTCCAAGATATTATTAATGAAGCTACTGAGGATGGAGTTGTTTTTGTTGCAAGTGCTGGTAATGGTAATACTCAAACTAAATCTTATCCTGCAGCATATGATAATGTCATCTCAGTTGCTAATACAGATAGGAACGATAGAAAGAGCCCATCTTCTCATTTTGGTGAATGGGTAGATATTTCTGCTCCAGGTACTGATATTTTAAGTACAGTTGTTGCACAAGGCGCTCAGGGAGGTACTTTTGTAAACTACTCAGGAACTAGTATGTCTGGCCCCATGGTGGCAGCTCTCGTTGGTCTTTTGTTAGCCGATAATCCTAATCTCAATTTTGATGAAGTATTAGATATTATCCAAAGGAGCGCTGATCCGATTGATGACTTCAACCCTGGCTTTGAGGGACTTTTGGGGAGCGGTCGTATTAATGTATATAATGCACTCTTAAGTGCTCGTGGTGATTCAGGTATTCCATTAGCAAGATTTTCCAATTCTCGAACTGATATTAGAGCAGGACAGCCGGTATCTTTTCAGTCGCAATCTCTTGGATTAGGTTTAAATGTTGAGTGGTCGTTTGGACCTGATGCTTCTTTAGCGTCTTCCTCTGAAATTAATCCAACTGTATTTTTCAATCAACCGACCGACAGCGCTTTTGCTATCTTAACCGTTACAAATGACGTAGGTCAGTCTAGAGATACCTTGTTCTTTTCTGTAGGAGATGAAATAAATTGTGAATTATTTAATTTTAGATTGGGAGACGAAAGATCGTTTTTTTCTTATATCGAGCCTAATAGTGGTCCGGTTACTGGTCATAATAGCTTAAATCATACGGCCTATGCCAATAGATATTTCTTAACTCCAGGCCTAGCTATTACAGGTGCTCTATTTTCAGTGCAGGCAGCTAATTCTCTAGACGCTGCGAATCAAACAGTAGTATTCAAATTGTATTCAGCTTCAGGATCATCTTTAGTTCCTGGTCAAGTTTTAGCTGAAAAGTCAATAAAATATTCTGAGATAAAAACTATCAGCTCTTCAGATTCTTTAACCACTAAAGGGGATTATTTCGAACTGCAGTGGGATCAACCGGTTTTTGTTCCTGATAATGGTTACATACATTTGGGATATGAAATAAATTACGAAAGTGAAAATGAGTTTGCAGTATTTTTACGACAAGGTAATGGTATTTCAGGTGAAGATATTTTCTTGCGTTCAGGAGGCTCTTGGATTCCTTTTTCAGCTTTTAATGGTTTAGATGCTAAGTTAGATATGGCTCCTGTCATTGTTGATCAACAGTTTTTACCTACAGGCACCATAGGTGTTGATGTTAGTGAGCTTTGCCTTGCGGATTCTTCCTTAGTATCTTTTAGTGCAGATAGCATTCAAAATATTATGATAGATGATTTACTTTGGGAATTCAGTGGAGCGGATATTGATAGCTCTACTAGCGCACAGCCAGAAGTAAAGTTTATTGAGGAAGGAGAACATCTAATAACCCTTAGAGCAAAATTGGAAGGCTGTACTGATGCATTCGTTCTATTTCAGACCTTTGTGACCGTGGTTAACTGTGATAAAACTCCGGTTGCCGATTTCAGCGCGCCTAATCGTATAGTTGCTCAAGGTGAGTCTGTAAGGTTTGAAAACCGTTCTGAAAATGGGACAAATTTTCAATGGACGTTTGTAGGAGGTGACATTAGCGCTTCTACTAGAAGAAATCCGCAAGTTCTATACGATAGTGTAGGCTTTTTTGATGTTTCCTTAAAAACCTCAAATCCTCTTGACATCAATGACTCGATTTCCAGAGAATCCTTTATTCAAGTTTATGAAAAAGGAGATTGTGAATTCACTTATTTTCCGCTACAAGGAACACCGTCTGAAGGTATTGAGTCTTCTTTAGGAGGGTCGTTTTCAGGGCACAATCAAAATGGAATTTTAGCTTATGCTAATTATTTCGAGCTAAATAGTAATCAAAAAACTAATGGTGGTAGGTTTTGGGTGTCTCGTGTAAATAGTGATCAACCTGACCTAGCTAAAATTATTATTCATCTCTGGAAGGGGACAATTTCCGATGGACCTATTAATTCTTTAAGGTCTAGGGAGGTTTCTTTTTCTCAATTAAATAGCGCACTTATTAATAATGATGGTTTTTTAGATTTATATTTTGAGGAAGCGGTTTCAAATGATGAATTAGAAGAAGGAGAGGTTCTTTTCTTAGGTTTTGAACTTTTTTATGATGGATTAGGCGAAATGAGTTTGTTTAGTAACTCTCTTGATGATTCGCCTGAATTTGGTGAAAGGACTTATTTGAAAATTGATGATGGCTGGGCCACTTATAGTCAAGTGAGTGGTGGTCAATTTACATTCGATATTGCTATATTTCCTTCAGTTTTTGATCGAAACATAGACATTATATCCCCAGACTTTTTATTGGATGGAATCTCAACTGTTAGTTCTGATACTCTCCAAATTGAATTAGGACAATCAATAGAATTAGAGGCCTTGAATTCAGATGCTTTAATTTATGATTGGACAGTTAATGAAGGGGTCTTTTCTAGTCCGACCGAATCTAGCACAAATTTGTTTTTCCAAACGTTAGGGCTGAAATACGTTACACTTACCACACAAGGAAATTGTGAATCAGCACGTAAGTCCAAAACAATTGTGATCGATCTCGTCGGAAATAATGTGCAAGGTATAATTAAGTTTAGAGATCCTGAGACTGGGGATGAAATAACCAGTAATAGGCTAGATTTTAATTCTTCTGTGATTATTGATGGTAGTGAGTCAATTGAATTTACCAGTTTTAGTTGGGATGGTGCTCAATGGTTTACCTCTCAACTAGAGAATCAAAGTGATTCTTTGGTATTAAAAATAGACTTAACGGAACGAGGTGATTTTGCAGTAGTACTAAATGTAGACTTTGAGGGATTAAGAAGTGATAGAAAGGTTAAAAGTTTTCGAGTTGACTTTCCTCTTTCTATCAGTGAAGAAGTTGGTAGCTTAAAGGTTTATCCAAACCCGGTTAGTCAAGTTTTGAATATTGATTCTTCGATCACCAATTCAGAAAATGCATATTACTCAATTATTAGTTTGTCAGGGAATTCACTAGTTAGTAAAAAGTTGCGAGGTAGTCAAATTGATATCTCTCACCTGTCAAACGGAGTATATATTTTACAAGTAAATGATGATAAGACCAGTAGTCGTATTAAGTTTATAAAAAATTAATAGATTATGAATGCTTTTTAAGCTTAATTTTACACCAAAAATAGTCTATTTGCTTTAAAAAGGATTGATACATTAGCTAGCGTATCTCTTACTTTAGAATTGAATGCTTTGATAATCTAGGTGTTATTAAGATTATGAAACCTTTTACAGCAATAAGCTAATCCTATATAAAAATGATACATATAGTTATAGAGATATTCATAATTGATTAATTTCTGCTGTTATGGTGATATTCCCAGATACTGATTATCATTTCTCAAAGCACCTTAATTAACACAAAAGCAAAGAAAGCTAGAGTTATTTTTATTTTTCAGAAAGCCTATAGAAACTTTTAAAGCGGTGGTATCCGCTACCGCTTTAAAGGTTTAAATATCTAGGGCTAAGCTACAAAATGTCTATTTCAGACATTTTTGTTAAAGCATTTTCACT
The DNA here is from genome assembly GCA_020832375.1 of Cyclobacteriaceae bacterium. Classification (GTDB taxonomy): domain Bacteria; phylum Bacteroidota; class Bacteroidia; order Cytophagales; family Cyclobacteriaceae; genus JAFIEW01. The sequence continues at coordinate 393 of JAFIEW010000135.1, read as the reverse complement.
ACTCTTGAATAAAAACTGAATGCTCAAATAAATTATAGATTTTATGATTTATTTATCAACAATTTGGCTGTTTTTAAGCATGCCCTAAATATGTGAAAGCCTACAATCTCGAGAAGTAAGATTACATCCCATAGCTTAGCAATAAAGATTTTGTAAAACTGTATAGAGCATTATTATTTTGATATCTCTGTGTATTGATATGGTCAATTTTTTGAATTTATGATCTTAATTTCAATATCATACTTCAGGCTATTGAAGATATATGTCTTTTTATCTTCATGTAAAGCGTGTAATTTTAATAGTGATTTAGAGAATAAATCAGCCCTTGTATAAAAAAAAATATGCTTATCCGCTTGTTTGCAGTGTAGCTGTTGAAGCTGCTAAAACGACCCG
>JAFIEW010000134.1 GCA_020832375.1 Cyclobacteriaceae bacterium | reverse complement strand
GTTAGTCTTAAATAGATCTAGCCCAGTTTAAATTTTTTACCGGACAGTAGTGAATAAATATCATAAATTTTTTTGGATTTTTAATCTAATATCTTTACTTTAGTGAAGTGTAGGTTTAAAATAGTTAGTAAGATTTTAGAGCTTAGTGGCTTCCGCTAAGCTCTTTTTAATTTGAATGCACATCTCATACCTTCACTTAACATTCTCTCCCTTACAGCATCCCTAAACTGTTTCTTTTATCTAGCGTTTACTTTTTCCATCCAGCATACGTTTCAAACATTGTTATAACCTTTAATATTATAAAAATAAATGACCATCTATTATATCGGGAATGAGAAAAAATATAACGCTCTTAAAAACAAATTTGAAAAAGAAAATATCTCCCTAAAATGCTACGATAATGACGTAAATCCTCTTGATGTAGAATACGCATTGGTATGGAATCAATCTGAAAGTACCTTTGAAAAGATGAAAAACCTAAGATGGGTAAGCTCATTAGGTGCTGGAGTAGACCATTTAATAAATGACATTAATTTAGGGAAAGACGTGATCATCACCAGCATAAAAGATGAGTACCTACCCTTGGACATGGCCCGCTACGCTGCAGCATGTATCTTACAAGAGCAAAAGAGATTTAGACAATACCGGCAGCTTCAGGACTCAAAAAGCTGGGATTTTGTAAAAGAGCCTAAAATCAAAAGGGTGCTCATCTTAGGATTGGGAAATATAGGACAAAAAATAAGTTCAGTTCTACAAGGACTTGGCTATGAAATTAACGGACTTTCCAATTCGACGAAAAAAATAAGTGGCGTAAAAAACTTTACTAAAGGCCTTTATGATCCTGAAATGTATGAGGATATACAGGTGGTAATCAATGTGCTCCCTCTTACTAATGAAACGTACCACGCCTTAAATGAGCAATTTTTCAAACTACTTCCACCAAATACCCATGTCGTAAACATGGGAAGAGGTGATCAAATGCCTGGAGATGATCTTCTGCAATACTTGAAAAAAAACCCGAATGCCATTGCATATATGGATGTTTTCGAAAATGAACCACTACCCAAAAATCATCCTTTCTGGAGTCATCCTCAAGTAATGGTAACTCCCCATATAGCTGCCATTTCTCGAATATCTTCTGTGGTTAAGCAAGTCAGTAAAAACTTCCATCTTTTAAAAGCGCAAAAGGAAGAGCAAATGATTGGGGTTGTTGATCGTTCCAAGGGCTATTGAGAAATACACAGTAATACCGTAAGGCAAGCATAGGGCACAGCTATCAATATAACAGTAGCTAAAAGTATCAACTTATTAAAGATTATAATGTGTATACTGCTATATCTTTGCTAATTGAACATACAGTCCAGCTTTATAAATGTATGACAGAATAAAAGATACACTCAAACATAATAAGATTGCCATTATAAGTCTTAACCAAGATCTCAAAAAAAGAATTTGAGTGCATCTTTTATTTTTTGGTCCTATCAAATTAATCTTCTCGATAAAAGTTAAGCATAAAAATAATATCTTCTGAGTTGTCATTAACACGTCTGATCCCATCAAAATCCTTATCTGATCCGACTATAAATACCTCTTCACTATTGCTCCACTGTTTTTGAAAAGCCTCCCATAGCTCTGTATTTTGAGGAGCACTAAGATAAGCATTTCGGACTCGTTCCACCAGGCTTTTTGGTAAACTCGTATTATATATGACCGGACCGTGTGGAATAGGTTCAGATTCCCATAATATTAGAATGTCCTCTTTATTCTCAGGAAACTTTTCAAGGTAATCCCTCAAATAACTTCCCGCGGCAGCTCCAATAGTATTTGTTTTATTTAATACAGTCTCGATATTATCTTTATGAGTGCCACTGAAGACAACATCATTAAACACATATTCCGACTGCATAGCTTGAGCATTAAGAAAGAAGCGCGGCAGTAAGTGTCCGCTTGTGGAGCCTACATGAACGTAATTCATGTCAAAATTAGAAGCCTTCTTCTTTAATTCTTCTATTGTGCTGACACCCGATTGAGCATTGACAAAAATAACAGAAGTATAAGTTTCAGGAGTTTGAGAAAATTTATTACCTCGATTCACCAATACATCTACCGAAGAGCTAATAGAAGACAAAACATATCCGAAAGGATTAATATGAGCAAAGTCAACTTTCCCTTCCGAAATTAAGTCCACCAAACTCAAGACATCTTTCGCCAAAACAATCTTGGTCGGCTGATTTAGAGATTCATTCAAATAATCTTCTAAAAGACTGGGAACATTTACTCGGTTTCCGGTTATATCATTCTAAACAAAGCCTATTTTTACTGTATCAATCTCGCATGACTTGCTATCATGATTTACAAAACAAATGAATACAATTAATAGTAGCGTTTTAAATAAAATTTTCATGGGTAGTAGCATATGGTTTGATAATTAATAATAGAAATTTAATACAACACAAAAAGGAGTAACACCAAAGAAACAGCTGTTTATTTGATATATATTACAATATTTTAAAAGTAAAATACCATATCTCCATCTTAAGCTTATTTGACCAATGGGTTTAAAATGATATGAAGAGAACCTAAAATACTTGTAATTAATTATACATTTGTAAAAAAATATTTCACCGTAGATAACGCAACCGCTATGAAAGTCAATCTTTCTGAAAAAGACAAGTTCCAACTTAGACACAATGGACCAAGCAGTCAGCAAAAAGAGGAAATGCTTGCGACCTTGGGTCTATCTTCAATGGAAGAGCTCAACAACAAAGTTCTTCCTGATGCTATTCGCCTTGAGCAACAGCCACATCTGCCAGAGGCGCAAACTGAAAGTGAATTTTTGAGCTCATTCAAGAAGATGATGAGCAAGAACAAAGTATTTCGTTCTTTTATAGGTATGGGATACTACAATACGCACACCCCTTCCGTGATTCAAAGAAACATTCTTGAAAACCCAGGGTGGTATACCGCCTACACTCCTTACCAAGCCGAAATCGCCCAAGGGAGACTCGAAGCCTTGATCAATTTCCAAAACATGGTAATGGATCTTACCGCTATGGAAATTGCCAATGCATCCCTTCTTGACGAAGCTACCGCAGCGGCAGAAGCGATGGCAATGGCTTTTTCGCTTCGTAAAAAAGATAAAAAGAAAGCATTTACTTATTTCGTAGACGAGAATATATTCCCACAAACACGTGCTCTTCTTGAAACTAGAGCTGAACCGCTAGATATTCAACTCGAGTACGGGAAAATTGAAGCACTTAACATAAATCGTGAAGACATCTTCGGGATATTTGTGCAATACCCTGACGCTAATGGTGAAATTAAAGACCATAAAGCATATTTCGAGGCGGCAAAAGAAGCTGACCTTTTCGTTTCTGTAGCTGCAGACCTTCTTTCATTAACCTTACTTCGGCCTCCTGGCGAAATTGGCGCAGACGTAGTTGTAGGTTCTACTCAAAGATTTGGAATTCCACTGGGCTATGGTGGTCCTCATGCTGCATTCTTTGCCTGTAAAGAAGCCTACAAAAGACAGATCCCTGGCAGGATCATTGGTGTTTCTATTGATGCTGAAGGTAATAAAGCCTACAGAATGGCACTTCAAACTAGAGAACAGCACATTAAAAGAGAAAAGGCTACTTCCAATATTTGTACCGCCCAAGTGCTTTTAGCTGTGATGGCAGGAATGTATGGTACCTATCATGGTCCTGAAGGCCTAAAAAATATTGCATTAAAAATACATGCCAGCGCGGTTTTGTTAGCTTCAGAGCTAGAAAAAATAGGCTTCAAGCAAGTTAATCAGTCTTATTTCGACACTCTTAAAATCAATGCTAATGGCTTTAAGAAAAAGATTAAAGACTTATCTGAAGCCCAAGAAATCAACTTCAGATATTTCGAAGATGACCATGTTGGCATATCACTTGACGAAACTATCACTCAAAAGGAGATTGCTGAAATAGTATCTATTTTTGCAAGCGCTGCGTCAAAAACAATATCTGAAGATCTTCCAATATCGGTAGAAACCCACTTACCTGAAGCACTAAGGCGAACAAGTTCTTTCATGGAGCACCCTGTTTATCAGCTCTATCATAGTGAGCATGAGCTACTGCGCTACATGAAAAAGCTTGAAAATAAAGACTTATCGCTTACCCACTCTATGATTTCATTAGGATCATGCACTATGAAGCTCAATGCAACTTCTGAGATGATCCCACTTAGCTGGCCGGAAGTAAATGCTATTCACCCTTTCGTGCCAAGAAATCAAGTAGACGGATACTATGAAATGTTCAAAAATCTTGAGCATTGGCTCAATGAAATTACTGGATTTACAGCAACATCCCTACAGCCCAATTCAGGAGCACAAGGCGAGTATGCTGGACTTATGGTAATAAGAAAATATCATGAAGTGAGGTCTGAGCAACATCGAAGAATCACTTTAATTCCTTCATCCGCACATGGCACTAACCCGGCTTCTGCGGTAATGGCAGGAATGAAAGTAGTAATCGTAAAATGCGATGAGCAAGGTAATATTGACATTAATGACCTCCGTGAAAAAGCTGATAAACATAAAGACGAACTGGCAGCTCTAATGGTAACTTACCCAAGTACTCACGGGGTATTTGAGGTGGCTATACAAGAAATTTGCCAGATCATTCATGATAGAGGTGGCTTAGTTTACATGGATGGAGCCAATATGAACGCTCAAGTAGGCTTAACAAGTCCCGCTAGAATCGGAGCGGATGTATGTCACTTAAACTTACATAAGACTTTCTGCATTCCTCACGGTGGTGGTGGGCCTGGTATGGGGCCAATTTGTGTAAATGACAAACTAAAAGACTTCTTACCAGGATCGCCAGTAGTAATGTCCGGTGGTAACAATCCAATTTCGGCTATTTCTGCAGCTCCTTATGGAAGCGCAAGTATATTAAGCATCTCCTATGCATATATTGCTATGATGGGTGAGGCAGGGCTTACTAAAGCAACTGAAATCGCTATCCTAAATGCTAACTATATCAGGAAGCGTCTAGAAAACTACATCCCAGTGTTGTATACAGGTGCGTCGGGCTTCTCCGCTCATGAGCTTATTATCGACTTAAGAGAGTTTAAAAAAGAAGCTGATATTGAAGTAAGTGATATTGCAAAGAGATTGATGGATTATGGTTTTCATTCTCCGACAGTAAGCTTTCCAGTACCCGGTACCATGATGATAGAGCCCACAGAAAGCGAAACTAAACAAGAAATTGATCGCTTCTGCGATGCCTTCATTTCTATAGTTGGAGAAATAAAAGAAATCATCGATGGTAAATATGATAAAATTAATAACGTGCTAAAACATGCACCTCATACCGCTGATGTTTTGCTTTCTGACAAGTGGGATAGACCTTACACAAGGCAAAAAGCTGCTTATCCGCTAGCATATTTGAAAAGCAACAAATTTTGGCCTTCAGTAAGCCGCGTAGATGATGCCTTTGGTGACCGTAACTTAATGTGTTCTTGCATTCCTGTAGAAGAATATCTTCAGGAAGAGGAGGGAATGGAAACTGTAAGCTGATTTTTTAAATCAGTTTAACGCTTGATTATATTTTTATAATGCAATTTAAAATGTAAAAAACTAAGACTTATTGACCTTAAAAATAAGTTAAAGTGCTAATCGATTCCTATTAACTTTCCTATTGAAGCAGGTGTCCTTATGGGCACCTGCTTTTTTATGCATACAATATTAAATTTTCGATTTATGTCTGTATCGAATGATTTGAAAAATCTGAACCATAACATCATCCCATCGAAAAAGCATTAATAAATTTGAATTTCATCATGGTATTACTGCCTCGCTTGAATATAAGAGCCTTCAATTTTGATGTGCGTAATTTTATATTGTAATTAGCAAAAAATAGCACAGCGAATTGATGAAAATACATACACTTGACCACCATTTTCACCTTCCGGAGTTAATAGCGTCATATTTAATAGAAACCGATGAGGGTCTCATCCTCATGGAGGCAGGGCCAGATAGCACCTTTCCTAACATCAAAAAGCAAGTCGAACTCTATGGCTTTAAACTTTCAGATATCAATGCGGTATTTCTTACCCATATTCATTTAGACCATGCAGGTGCAGCTTGGCGATTTGCAAATGAAGGAGCGAAAATCTATGTTCATCCGAGGGGTAAAAAACACTTGATAGATCCTAGTCGACTATTGAAGAGTGCAAAAAAAATATATAAAGATCAAATGGATTCATTGTGGGGTGAAATGCGACCTATTGATTCAGATCTAATTTACGCTCTTAAAGACGAAGAGGTGATTGATATTATAGGTCTTCAAGTAGAAGCACACGATAGCCCAGGCCATGCCTATCATCACTACGCATACCGCATAGGTGAGCACCTATTTAGTGGAGATGTGGGTGGCTACCAAATAAAGACAGGGCCAGTAATTGCGCCCACTCCTCCTCCTGATATTGATATTGAAGCATGGCAATCCTCTTTGGATCGACTGATAGCCTTAGAATGCAAGCATATCTATCCTACTCACTATGGAAAATCTATATTGAATGCAAATGATTTTTTAGAACATTGCCGCCAAAATCTGCTTTTTTTAAGTAGTAAGACCGAAGAGGTGATCATACAAAGCACTAGCAAACAAGAAGCCATTGACCAGTTTGAAATTGTATTTATGAAATTCTTGAAAGATCATATACAAGACGAGTCACTACTGAAGCAGTATTTGCAAATAGGCCCATCACTTGGAAATTTTGCTGGCTTGGCTTTCCTACACTTAAAAAAGCTGGGGTTGTCACTCATTTAAGGCCTAGAGTACTTTTATTTAAGCAAAAGAACATTTACGTACAGAAAAAAATCATTAAGCAAAGCCAATTAAATAGCCTATTGGAACCTAAAATATAATATAACTAGACGAATAGATGCTTTAAATGCTGATATCAAACAACCTGTAGAGTAGGCAAATAAAAATAAAATTGAAGCCAGTAGGAAATATTAAGGCAGCCTTTATGATAATTTTTTTTATATTTGATAGAAATATACCGTTGCAAGCCAATATAAAAACGCTAAAACGAGCATAATGAGAACATATCAAATCATATTGATTTTATTATATACTTTTATAAGCTTAAGTGTGGCTTATAGTCAAGCACAATTTAGCGGGGATGAAGTACCTGTAAAATTTTCGGGGGTTATTTTGGATGAAAAAACAAAAGAGCCAATTCCAGGAGTAGTTAAATACTATCGAATGCCTCATGGAAGCGATATGGGGGTGGGCAGCGCAAAAGATGATGGCAAGTTTGAAATGTATCTTTTTCAATCGGTACATTATGAGGTTGAGGTCTTGTCAAAAGGTTATCAACCTGTTTATGGAGATTTAAGTGAAGTTGACACCAAAACTGAAGTTACCAGAACATTTGAATTAAATAGAATGGAAGTCGGTGGCTTGCTAAAAATAGGTGATATATTATTTAGGCAAAATGAATCAGAGATTTTGGAAGAGTCGTTTGAGGCACTGTATGAGCTAATAATGCTGCTCCAAAATAACCCCAAGTTGAAAATAAATTTAGAAGGCCATACTGATATTATGGGAAGCAAAAAGTTTAATATGAAGCTTTCTGAGAAAAGAGTTGCTTCTGTGCAGAGATATCTAATCGATAATGGTATTGATAAGAAAAGAGTGAGTTACGAAGGTTTTGGTGGGGAAAAGCCACTCGTAAAAAGTGGGTCATCTGAGGAAAGAGAAGTCAACAGACGAGTAGAAGTAAGAATAGTGGAAGTGTAGTAGCGGCACTTTTAATAGTAGCAATATTATGGCAGAAAAGAATATTGACGCTCTAAGAGCACTTTATAAGGAATACCAACAATATAGATCGACAACAATAACAGAAGATCAATTTGTAAGTTTTGCAGTATTTTTCCCTACCTTACTAGTAATCATCAGCGATGGAGTGGTAGACATGGATGAATGGGAGTATGTAAAGCAGTTATCACAGTTTATGGCCAACACTTTCAAAGACGATAATGAAGGAAACATAAACGTGAAAAAACTTTCAAAGTCTTATTTAGAAGAAATCAGCTATATGATAAAATTTCAAGAAGATTGGAGGTCTGACTTTATCAATGCTCTTCGCCCCTACCTAAAAGATCGACCGGAAGTGAAAAATACTGTTCTAGAAACCATCTATTTATTTGCAGAAGCTAGTGAAGGTATATCTGAAGAAGAACAAGAAGCCATTGATGATATGAAAGAAAAGCTGCAACTCAAGTAATATTACAGTAACCAAAAATAGCGAACTAAATCAAAGCACAGACTTTGATATTTCAATAGCTAAATCAACTATCTTTAAAATTTAACAATAGATCATTCTCATCGATCACCCGACCACTTAATATGAGTATAGAAAAAGCAACAAAAATTTTCCAATTAAAATCTGAATATCTCAATGAACGCAATATCGATCTGGACGAAGATCAGTTCATTTATATGGTCAATTTATTCCCATCGCTACTAGTTGTTTTAAGTGATGGGATTGTTGATAAGGAAGAGTGGAGTACGGTTAAAAGCCTCGCCAAAATTTTAGGAAAGGAATTTGCTACAGAAAACCTAGGTAAGGAAAAGGAAGAAAATCTTACTCTTATTTACAAGTCAGAGTTTAGGTATTTACTCAAGAACAGAGAAGAATGGGAAAATAAGTTCCTAGAAGCTCTACGGGAATATTTTGAGCACAATAACTCTTCCAAAGAGTTTGTATATGAAACAATGGTACTTTTCGCAGCCGCCTCCGATGGTATTTCCGAAGAAGAACAAACCATGATTGATTATTTAAACGATTACCTTGAGTTAAACAACTAATTTCTTTCTTCTAGCCCTTAGCCGCTCAATAATGGCAAATAAATCTACCTCCTCAACTGCAGGCAACTGATCTAGCTCATGAATAAACTGCTCCATGATTTGATTTTGAAGATAGCCTTGTTCCAAAGCTTGCGCGTAAGTGTACTCTGAAAATGTCACTAGAGTGTATAAGGGAATCCATTCGTCTGGATAAGTGGCTTGAAGTCTTGCTTCGACTTGTTTCTGCCATAAAAACTCAGGGTCTCCTACCTTGTCGCGCATCTCAATAAAATTATCAAGAGCTAACTTAGCGATAGCATCAGCTTGAGGCTTCCGTTCTTGCTGAAATAAATCGAAACTATTCTTCCAATAGTCCTCAGAATCAGCATCATGATGATCTAGTATTTTTGACAAGGCTAAACAGTCTTCAAAACCAGCATTCATCCCTTGACCATAAAATGGAACAATAGCATGAGCTGCATCTCCAAGAATTAAACAGTTACGATCATAATGCCATGGAAAAGCCTTTATAGTCACCAAAGAGCTAACGGGATTACGATGAAACTGATCCAACAAATTGGGTATCAGATGAAGAGTGTCTGGAAATTGCTCCTCAAAAAAATGCGATATCTGTTCATTCGTCCTTAATTGTTCAAATGAATTATCACCTTCATACGGCAAAAACAAAGTACCAGTAAATGAGCCATCAGCATTAGGTAAGGCTATAAGCATAAATTTGCCCCTTGGCCAAATGTGTAAAGCATTGGGGTCCATTTTAAAACCACCATCATCATTAGCTGGAAAGGTTAACTCTTTATATCCATGTTCAATAAAATTCTGCTCAAAATTGAATCGACCCTTCTTCTGCATATTTGATCTTAGAGAGGAGTAAGCTCCATCTGCACCTATTATTACATCAGAGTAGATAGTATCTTTATTACCCTGCATATCTTTCATGAGAAAGTAAGTCTCGGGCATTTTAACTTTATAGACATATTTCTCAAACTCAAATTTCACACCTTCTTTCTCTGCATGGTCAGCTAAAAACCGATTCAAGCCAGGCCTACTTACTGCATAAATTGCTTGACCTTCTTTACCATACGATTGAAAATGAGTATCTCCATTTAAGTCATGCATTCTGCGACCATACATAGGAATAACTAATTTCCTAACCTCTTCTTCAAGACCTACAGCTCGCAAAGCCCTCCACCCTCTCTCACTCAAAGCTAAATTAATCGATCGACCATTGCCTGACGACTGTAATTTACGCATGTCTGGACGCTTTTCATATACCGTGACATCATGACCTCGCTGACGCATCATGATACTTAATATCGAACCTACAAGCCCTGCACCAAATATGGATATTTTTGCCATTCTCTTCTACTTTACTACACCCTACTAAACTGTCATGTTTAGATAGCATCTCATACTTTTAATTAATAATGATTATCGATTATACTTATAGCCATCGACAACAAATAAATTTACTATTGTTAATCATTGTTGTCCGGTAAAAGTACGTTTTCAATATTTATATTATTATAGCTCAT
>JAFIEW010000210.1 GCA_020832375.1 Cyclobacteriaceae bacterium | reverse complement strand
ACTACCAGGGTATCTAATCCTGTTTGCTACCCACGCTTTCGTACCTCAGCGTCAGATCAAACCCAGCAAGCTGCCTTCGCTATCGGAGTTCCTTATGGTATCTATGCATTTCACCGCTACACCATAAATTCCGCCTGCCTCGATTTGTCTCAAGTTGCCCAGTATCAAAGGCAGTTTATCAGTTAAGCTGATACATTTCACCTCTGACTTAAGCAACCGCCTACGTACCCTTTAAACCCAATAAATCCGGACAACGCTTGCACCCTCCGTATTACCGCGGCTGCTGGCACGGAGTTAGCCGGTGCTTATTCATATGGTACCGGCAATGTCCCTCGCAAGGGCCTTTTCTTCCCATATAAAAGCAGTTTACAACGCAGAACGCCGTCTTCCTGCACGCGGCATGGCTGGTTCAGGCTCTCACCCATTGACCAATATTCCCTACTGCTGCCTCCCGTAGGAGTCTGGCCCGTATCTCAGTGCCAGTGTGGGGGATAAACCTCTCAGTTCCCCTACTGATCATCGCCTTGGTAGTCCGTTACACTACCAACTAGCTAATCAGACGCATGCCCATCCACTACCGATAAATCTTTAATTACTAAACCATGCGATTCAATAATACTATGGGGTATTAATTTCCGTTTCCGAAAGCTATCCCCCTGTAGTGGGTAGGTTGCATACGCGTTACGCACCCGTGCGCCGGTCGCCATCTCACCGAAGTGAATGCTGCCCCTCGGCTTGCATGTATTAAGCCTGCCGCTAGCGTTCATCCTGAGCCAGGATCAAACTCTCCATTGTATATATTCATATGCTATAATACAGTACACTGTATCATAGACTCTTTATTTCCTTACTCTGTCTCTCCTAATATCATCTCTGATATCAGGCGATTCGCTGCTTATAATTTCTCTCATTTCAAAGAACGTGCAGAAACGCTTTCCGTCTCTATCTGTTGCTAAAATCGGCTGTCAACCCATTTAAACACTGTTTTTTAAACTCTTTTATTTTCGCTTAAGGCCGTTTTCCTTAATTGCGAGTGCAAAGGTAAGTGAAGTTTTTTCTAAAACCAAAAAATATTTTAAATTTATTTTTTGAATCCTTAAACAAACTTCAACATTTCAAATCTTTTAATTCCTCACTACTTTTAGTGCGAAAGGATTGCAAAGATACAACCACTCTCTGTTATTTTCCAAACAATTGTTTCAAAATATTTTTGATGCCTTTTGAACCTGTTTGAAGAAGTAATGCTTAGTATAAATCAACTCAATTTATGCTAAACACTAACCAAATAAATAGATGAAAGTTTCAAGTGATGTGCCCCTCTCGTCGAATGGGAGTGCAAATGTACAACTTTTATTTTTTAACATCCTAATAAACTTTGAGAAAAATTTT